>JAUQXD010000298.1 GCA_030834835.1 Thermoflexales bacterium
CAGCCGGCGCTTTAGTGGCGGCGGGTTGGGCGGGCGCAACCGGCGCAGTCGTCGGCGCTGCGCCCGATCCGCATGCCGTCAGGATCAAGGCTAATCCCACGACAAGGGCCAAGAGACTGATAAACAACGTTGAGCGTTTCATGGTCTTTCTCCTTCTTCCTGTGCGGATTTATGCAATGGCAAATGAAAAACTGGGCGCGTCGATTGACGCCCGGGCAATCTGATGAAATAATACTCTAACCTGATGTCGGAGAGATGTGCCGAAGTGTCGCAAATGCGTCCGTGTTGGTATCCGATCGGACAGGCTGATCTATAATGAAGTGGGGATTGACGATCCGGTAAACACCGCATTCAGGATCGGTGCGAGGAAGGAAGCAAGAGCGATGGTAACCGCCGCCCTATCCAACATTCGGTCGAACGCGCTGCGTGATCCGCGTGCGCTTGTCCGCCTGATCCAATGGACACTGCCGCTGATTCTCTTCGCGGTGGTCGCTGTATACGAGGGTTGGGAACACCTCATTGTCAAGGGCCAGCCCATCACCGACATCCATTTGACAGGCGAGGTGTTCTTTTTCGGGGTACTCGGTCCATCGACCGTGTTTGCCGTCCTGAATTACATCCGGCGGCTGTTAAATGCCCAGTGGACCGCGCGGCTGGAACTGGAACGGCTCAACCGCGATCTGGAATCACGAGTGGCCGAGCGTACTACCGCGCTGGAGCAACGCAACGTCGAACTGGCGCATGCCAACACAGAGTTAAAGCAGCTCGATCAGATGAAATCGGATTTTGTGGCGTTGGTCAGTCACGAACTGCGCGCGCCACTCACGGCAATTAACGGCGGCCTGGAACTGGCTCTCCAACAGGCCGAAACTTTACCGCCGGCCACCTGCCGCATTCTGAAAGTCATCAGTCACGAAAGTGAGCGGCTGACCCATTTTGTGCAGACGATTCTCGATCTGTCGCGGCTGGAGGCGGGCAAACTGGTGGTCACGCTGGGGCCGGTTGCGGCTCGGCCCGTGTTGCAACGCGCGGTCGACGCCGTGCTGCCCAACAGCCCGCGCCCGATTCAGTGGGATGTGCCGCGCGATCTGCCGCCGCTGTGGGCCGACGAGACTTTTCTCGAAGAGATCATCCTCAATTTCGTGCGCAACGCCGATAAGTATTCGCCGCCCGATCAGCCCATTTGTCTGTCGGCTTGTGCGACTAACGGTCACATCCGCCTCAGCGTCATCGATCACGGACCGGGCATTCCGCCTGAGATGCAGGGGCGCATCTTCGAGCAGTTCTATCGCGGCTCAAACCGCGAGAGCGCCGCGCCCGGCTGGGGTCTGGGGTTGTACTTCGCTCGCAAGCTGGCCGAAGCACAGGCCGGGCAGATCACGCTGCGCTCGCCCGCGCACAGTGACCCGGCCGCGCCCGGCACAGAGTTCAGCGTATCTTTGCCCATTGCCGATAGTCCTGACGACGTGAGTGATGTCTGAGATCTTGCTCATCGACGACGATACCAATCTAACGCAGTTGCTCGGTGAGTATTTGACCGGGCAAGGCTGTCTCATGCGCATAACCAAGGATGGGCGTGAAGGCCTGCGCGCCCTGTTCGCGCATCAACCCGATCTGATCCTCCTCGACGTGACGATGCCCAACAAAGACGGCTGGGAAACGCTCACGCGCATCCGCGAAGTGAGCGATGTGCCCATCATCATGCTGACCGCGCGCGGCGAAGAGACCGATGTGCTGCGTGGCTTTTCGGCCGGCGCCGACGATTACGTGACCAAGCCGTTCTCGTTCGCCCAGTTGATGGCGCGCATTCGCGCGGTGCTGGCGCGCGGCAGCCGGGGCGCGCCTCACTCCGACCACCTGCAGCAAGGCGATCTGGAAGTCGACATGAGCATGCGGCGCGTGACACGTGGTGGTGAATCGATCGCGCTGACGCCGACCGAGTTCAAGCTGCTGATGGCCTTGATGCGTCATCCGGGGGAAGTCCTGTCGTTGGAAGAGCTGGTGCGCGAAGTGTGGGGGCCGCAGTATGCCGACGAGATCGGCCACGTGCGCCGCTACGTCTGGCACCTGCGCCAGAAGATTGAGCCCGACCCCGAACATCCCCGCTATATCCACAACGACCGCGGCTACGGTTATCGGTTTCAGACTGACTGACTAACCCGCGGTTCAGATAGATTCCATGTTTTCTTACACGCGATGTCCCACGCGCGTTCGCTGAGATAGGGCCCCAGCGCTTCCAGTCGGCGCGCCGCTCGGTGGTGGCGTGCAGGCGTTGATATTCGAGCGTGTCGATCAGGGACATGAGCGATCCTTGGTTGGTCTGAATTACAGACGCGCACCACCGGCTCAATCTTACGGCATGGCGTAAGGCAATGAAAAAGCGCAAGTCCCGACAGTTGTCAGGACTTGCGCCACGTTGCGAGTTGTTTGATCGACTGCTTTAGGCCGCGGCGGCATTCTGTGCCCGCAGCGCGCGCAGCAACGCCTCGAACTCTTCGCGGCAATCCATACACCGATCGAGATGATCCTGCACCAACGGCATGGCCTCGGCCGCGTTCTTGCCCGCCAACACCAGCTCCGCAAATTGATCGAGCTGTGCGAAGCAATCATCGCAGCCGATTTCATCCGGCCGGGTGTTGACAATGCTGCTGACCATTTTCTTGAGTGTCTTCAAATTAAGCGCCATCACGACCTCCCGCCTACTAGACGCACCGTTGTTGCAGGTTCTTACTGATCGGCCAATTCGGCCAGCATGTCCTGCACGGATAAGCCCTGCGCCGCCAGACGTTTCTGCATGCGCTGCCGGGCGTCGTGCATCAGTTTATACAGCGCATTGCGGTTGGTGTTCATCCGCCGCGCCACTTCCTCCAGCGCCATCCCGTTGACCATCACGGCCTGCATCGCTTGCCGCTGCCGGTCGGTGAGTTCCTCCATCATCAGCTGTTGCACCAGCATCATGACCGAGTCGCGCGCCATCACCCGCTCGGGGGACGGCGCCGGATCGGCGAACTCGACCGGCATCGCGTCCGGCTCGTCCGGCGTCAAGTCGTCCAGCGACACATCACGCCAGCGGCGGCGGCGCAGTTCAGTCAGCGCTACGCGGATCGCCACTTTCTGCGCCCACGTGGTAAACCGGCTCTCGCCTCGAAAGGTCTCCAGGCTGCGCAAGATCTTCATCAAAGCGTCTTGCACAAAATCTTCGATAGCGGCCTCCGGATCGGCGCGCAGCCGATCGGCCAGGGCAAAGCCCAACCCCCGAATCAAGATCGCCCGCAAATCAGCCAGGGCTTGATCGTCGAGTGTGTCCTGCAGGGCGGCCAGCCATTCGTCATTCGAGCGATTAAGCATGGAAGGGAGCGCCTTTTCTCAACATGAGGCGAATTGTATCACAGGCGAGGTAAGAAGTTGCTGCGTGATGTCGTCAAGGCAGTGACGGACGCACCACGCCGTGGGCGTGAGGTTCCCGTCAAAATCTCACATCAAATCTCGGAGGAAAACAACATGGCAACTCTGGCAACGGTGAAACCGACTACAGTGAGCGGCGTGAAGGCGGGCATTGTGGCCGGCCTGGGCGGCGGTATGGTCTTTGGCATGTTGATGGCCATGATGAATATGCTGCCGATGGTGGCGGGCCTCGTGAAATCCGATAGTCCCGTCGTCGGCTTCCTCGTTCACATGGGCATCAGCGCCTTCATCGGTGCGGTCTACGGCGTGATTGGTAGTCGCCTGCCAGCGCGCGGCCTCGCGCTGATCGTTATCGGCGCGGTGTATGGCATGGTCTGGTGGGTGCTGGGCGCATTGATCGCGATGCCGTTAATGCTGGGCATGTCACAGATGGTCTTCGTGATCGAGCAGGCGCAGATCATGAGTCTGATGGGCCACGTGATCTACGGGGTCATTACGGTCCTGTTGTTCGTGCCGCTGAGCAAGCGGCTGTAGGGCGCACGGGTGAATTGTCGGAATTACAGTGCTACAATTCGCCTGTCCAGCCGGGCCAGATCGGATCTGGCCCGGTCCCATACAAAGTGTCAGGAGTGAACGTCCGTGCGCATCCCCGCTTTAACGACGCAGCAGATGATCGAGGTCGATCGCTTGATGATCGAAGACTACGGCATCGACTTGATCCAGATGATGGAGAACGCGGGGCGCCAGTTGGCGGAACAGGCACACCGCATGTTGGGCAGCGTGCTCGGCCGCAAGATCGTCGTACTCTGTGGCGCGGGCCACAACGGCGGCGGTGGCATGGTGGCGGCGCGGCATTTGCACAATCGCGGGGCACAGGTCCAGGTCAAACTGGTCGCCAATCCTGATCAGCTCAAGAAAGTTCCTGCACATCAATATCGTATTCTGCAAGCGATGGGGCTGATCACCGATCGCGATCCCGATCTGACGCAAGCCGATTTGATCATCGATGCGCTGATCGGCTACGGCCTGGTCGGTCAACCGCGCGACCCGATCGCCGAGTGGATCGATCGGGCGAATGTGACCCGCCGCCCGATCCTGCCCTCGATGCGCCGTCCGGCCTGGACACGTCAACCGGCGCGGCGAGTTCGCACAGCATTCGCGCGATGACGACTCTGACGCTCGCGCTGCCCAAAATCGGTCTGGTCACACCCGCTGCTCAAGCATGGGTGGGCGAATTGTATCTGGCCGATATCAGCGTGCCGCCAGAGTTATATGCCCTGCCATCCTTGGGGTTGACGGTCGGCCCGATTTTCGCGGACGATTCAATCATTCGTGTGGAGTGAGTGCCTATGGCCGAGTGGCTGCAACTCTGTCGATCGCGATCCGTCGTGCGGCGCGCGCTGCTGTCGGCGTTGATCGTCGGAATGATCTTGATCGCCATCAACCACGGCGATGCCATCCTGCGCGGCCAGATCGATCAAGACCGCGTATTGAAAATGATTTTGACCGTGTGCGTGCCGTATCTGGTTTCGACGATTTCCAGCGTCAGTACGATCCGGCAGATGATATCCGGGAAAGGCTAAGAAGGCCGGAGCCAGTCTCCCGTGAATGGGCACACCCCGTCCGTCAGAGGTACGCGATTGAAAATCCCGTTACCCTTAAGTTGCTCGATATGTAGGGCGCTGATTGCCCGTTGTTGGTTGAGGTTTCGCCGCCAGACTGTTGATCTGACGCAGAGTGGGGAGCGCTGGTTTTCGCTCGTGCCCACCCATTGACCGGATCGCCAGTTTATCTATGCGATCCTTCCCCGCTCTCGGCTCAGGCCGGCCTGGTCCGGGCCGGTGTCAGGGGCAAGACGCAAATTGCGTTCGGCCTCTGACAACAAATATTTCCTCCATGTTGTAGTTCCTCCAAAGTGGTGATGGTCCTCCAAATAGTGTATGAACCTCCAGGTGAGCGGAGACGACATCGCGTCCCGCCGGGTGAAACTCTCAGCGTTGCGACGATGCGCAAGCACAATGAGAACACAATAACACCTACAATTAACGCTTATCAGCCGACGTTTATGTCGTAAAGTCGTTTTGGGCGAAACATCTCCATAAACTTGTGACGGCGTCACTGCTTTGCCGGAGCGCTACTCGGGGAAATCCATCTGTTCAACCCGCTGTCCATCAAGCGGGATAACAAAGGAGGCGAATACGATCCTTTGTTGATTGATAATACCCGGTGACAGTTTGATTGCCCCTGCAATAAAAAGGCCTGCCAGGTCGCGGAACCTGGCAGGCCGTGCGTTTTTGCCCGACATGCGTGCTACTATCGCGCAAACTTCGTGAGATCCGCTTGGTATAACCGTTAAGCGCTTATCTGCAGGAAGGCCTCGCGCGCGGTCGCAATCGTCGCGTTGAGTTCCTTCTCACCATGCGCCAGCGACATGAAGCCTGCTTCGAATTGCGACGGCGCCAGATACACGCCGCGCTCTAACATCGTGCGAAAGAACTTGCCATACTGCTGAGTGTCGCACACTTTAGCCGAAGCCCAATTGGTCACAGGTTGATCGGTGAAGAAGGTGGTGAACATCGTGCCCACCCGATTGAACATCGTGGCGACCCCGGCCTCTTCCGCCGCCGATCGCAAGCCGTCCGCCAACTGCGCTGATCGTAGTTCGAGTTGACGCCACGCCGACGGCTGCTGCAATTCTTTCAACGTTTCGATCCCGGCCGTCATCGCCAGTGGATTGCCGGATAGCGTGCCTGCCTGATACATCGGACCGGCGGGCGCGACCAGCTGCATGATGTCGCGGCGGCCGCCATACGCCCCGACCGGCAGCCCGCCGCCGATGACCTTGCCCAGCGTCGTGAGATCGGGCTTGATGTTGAACAACGCCTGCGCGCCGCCGGGATGCACGCGGAAGCCCGTCATCACTTCGTCAAAGATCAGCAGCGCGCCATGCGTGGTACACAGGTCGCGCAGTTCTTGCAGGAAACCGTCGTTGGGCGGCACAACGCCCATGTTGCCCACCACCGGCTCGATGATGACAGCGGCGATTTCTTCGGGAAATTTCTTAAACAGTGCCTGCATCGCTTCGACATCGTTGAACGGCGCAACGAGCGTATCCGCCACGGTCGCGGGGGGCACGCCGGGACTATCGGGCAGGCCGAGCGTCGCTACACCCGAGCCTGCTTGCACCAGCAGCATATCCGCATGCCCGTGATAACAGCCTTCAAACTTGATAATCTTGTTGCGCTTTGTAAACGCGCGCGCCAAACGCAGCGCTGTCATTGTTGCCTCGGTGCCGGAGTTGACGAAGCGAAGCATCTCGATGTTGGGCATGAACTGCATCACCAATTTCGCCAGTTCCAGTTCCAACGGACTCGGTGCGCCGTAACTCGTGCCGCGTGACGCCGCCTCGCCAATCGCTTTGACGACGCGCGGATGCGCATGGCCCAAAATCAACGGCCCCCACGACAGCACGTAGTCGATGAAACGATTGCCATCCACGTCGATCAGATACGCGCCCTCGCCGCGTTCGATGAAGAGCGGCTGACCACCGACGGCGCGAAAGGCCCGCACCGGCGAATCGACGCCGCCGGGCAATAAGCGTTGTGCTTCGGCAAAGAGTTCAGTGGAGCGTTGCGTATTCAGCATGAATCACCTTTCATCAAAGTTGAGTTATAATTTCTGTGAGGTGGCTATGACCAACTATCGCATTCACTTAAGCCTGGAACCTAATCCTGATGGCGTCTTCACCGTTACCAGTCCCGATGTACCGGGGTTGGTAACAGAAGGTCGCACCGCCTCTGAAATTCAAGCGAACGTGCAAGAGGCTTTAAGTGCTTTATTTGAAGCCTGGGCTGAGCTGGGCAAGGCCCCGCCGCCCGCGCTGCATCCGGTGTCGACTGATCGCATACAAACGATTGAGACACTGGTTACCGCTGCATGAAGTATCGTGACCTCGCCAGGCGCCTGCGCGACTTTGACTGCACGGAGATTGTCGGCGGCCGAGGTTCACACCGCAAGTGGTATAACCCCGCCACTGATCGAGTCACCGTTGTGCCTGATTGGGGCAGCAAAGACTTAGCCCCCGGCACTGTCCGCGCCGTCATCCGCGAATTGGACATCTCGCGCGACGACTTTGGCCCCATCAAGTAAATCGTCTCTGGTTGAAAGAAATTTTGCGGTTTGATCAGCCGCCTGTTCGCCCGATGCGATGCAATCGGGCAGGCCGATGCCGCGATAGGCGTTGCCCGCGACGAACAGGCCGGCATGCTGCGCCAACCGCCGATCGATCACCGCCAGTCGATCGAGATGACCCAGCGTGTACTGCGGCATCGCTTTGGGCCAGCGAAAGATACGCTGCACGATCGGCCCAACGGTGATCCCCAGCACATCGCGCAGTTCATCGCGCACCATCTTCAGCAGTTCTTCATCCGATCGATCGATCACGTCGTCATCGCCTGCGCGGCCGATGAAGGCGCGAATCAAACCGTAGCCCTCCGGCGCGCGATGTGGAAACTTCGTTGAAGTCCACGTACACGCCAGAATCGATCGACCTTCGGCGCGCGGAATGATGTAGCCGTAGCCGTTCAACGGGCGTGGAATATCCTTCAACGGATAGGCGACCGAGACCGTTACGGTCGAAGCATACGGAATGCCCTTGAGCGCCTGCGCCAGTTCAGGATCAAGCCCCACGACCAGATACGCGGTCGCATACGCGGGTGTGGCGAGAATCAGGGCATCGGCTGATAGGGTTTTGCCATCTTCGAGCATTACTGTATAACTAGAAGAATCGTGATCAATACATGTGACGCGCGTGCCTAGACGGATGTCAACGCCCTTCAGCCGCACTACCAACGCTTCAACAATTTCCGCTAAGCCCGTTTCCGGTGTGACAAACGCGGGCCATTTCTCAGGGAGCGCACGCGAAGCGTTCGACTGCGCGGCGGGCGCATCCTTCGACTCCACTGCGTTTCGCTCAGGGTGCTTTCTGCGCTTCGTCGCCAACATGCCCTTAACCAGACTGCCGTGTTCCAGTTCGGTCTGCCGCAGTTGCGGAAACGTCGCGCCGAGGCTGAGCTGTTCGCCGTCGCCTGCATAGATGCCGCTCATCAGCGGCTCGATCATGCGCTCGTAGAGCTCGTGACCTAAGCGTCGCTCCACGAACTGCGCGAGCGATTCATCGCCGTTGAGTGATTTGGGCGGAATAAAATAATCCAGTCCCATGCGCAGCTTGCCCAACGGCGAAATCAGGCCGGTCTTGATCATCGGTCCAAAGCGCGACGGGATCAATCCTGTCAAGCCTTCCGGCAAATCATAGAGTTTGCCGTGGCGCATGACGTATGTCCGGCGGATTTTTTCGTTCGTGCCGTGCAGTCGATCTTCAAGGCCCAATTCGCGGCACAATCCAATCCCGCGCGGTTTGTAGGACAAAAACGTGTCCGGCCCCCCTTCGATGACAAAGCCATCTACTCGATCGGTGGTGATCTTGCCGCCCAGCCGTCGATCGCTTTCGATCAACATGATGGCGACATCCGGCGCGTTCTGCTTCAACCGATACGCGGCGCTGAGTCCCGCAATGCCACCGCCGACAATGATCACGCGCTTCATAGCCAGCCCATTTCTTTAGCCGTGTTTCGCACCAATTCGGCCAATCCCGCCATCATCAACGGCGCGGTGTTCAGCATCTCGATGCGTTCCAGATGCAAGCCCAACGCTCTCGCCTGCCGCTGATATACCACGTCAATGTCGTACAGAATCTCGACGTGTTCGACGACGAACCCAATCGGCGCGATGAGGACGTGCGTGCGGCCTTCACTTGCCAACCGATCGAGCACCGCGCCGACATCAGGCCCCAGCCACGGTTCATTCGAAATCGCCGCCGACTGAAAAGCGAACTCGTGCGGATGCGGGCCAAGTCGCTGCATGATACCCTCAACGGTCGCACGCAGTTCATCGGGATACGGATCGCTCCAATCCAGAATACGCTCGGGCAAACTGTGCGCGCTGAAGATGATGGGCACTTCTTCGCGTACGTCTTCAGGAAACTTTTGCAATGCAACCTGCACGCGATCGGCCAACGCAGCCAGATAGCCCGGCAGCATGTGCCAGCTGGCGATGCGGGCGACCTCGATCGGCGATTGTGCTTCCTCGATCTTCTTATAGTACGCGCCGATGCTCAAGCGCGAAAAATGCGGAGCCATCACCAACCCGATCGCGCGTTCGATGCCGGCGGCCCGCATCTGCGCCAGCGTATCCTTGAGGTACGGCTGCCAGTGCCGCATGCCGACGAATGTTTGGAACTCTGAGCCATTCGCGTTCAACGCGGCTTGCAGCGCAGCAGTCTGCGCCTGCGTCTGCTCCAAAATGGGCGAGCGTCCGCCGATGAGTTTGTAGCGCTCGCGGACCTCGTGGACGATCTCCGGCGCGGTCGGTCGATGGCCGCGCACGTCCAACAGGTACGGCTCCACCTCATCGAGGTTGTTTGGCCCGCCGTAGGCCATGACCAGTACGCCGATGCTCATGCTGTCCCCCGCTTTGAAAATTCATGAACCCACTCGACAACGGCTTTTACATTTTCGACGGGTGTTTCCTGCAAGATGCCGTGCCCCAGATTGAAAATGTGGCCGGGTCGATTGGCGGCTTGATCGAGAATGAGTTTGACCTTGTTTTCCAGCATGTCGCGTGGCGCAAACAGCGCGGTCGGATCGAGATTGCCCTGCACGGCCACATCAACGCCTAACACGTTCCAGCCCCAATCGAGCGGCGTGCGCCAATCGAGTCCGATGACGTTCCCTCCAGCTTCTTTCATCAGCGGCAGCAGCGTGGCCGTGTCTGTGCCAAAGTGAATGATCGGCACACCCGTACGCTGCACCTGTTCGATGATGAAGCGTGAATGGGGCAGCACGTATTCGCGATAATCGTCCGGGCTGAGCGCGCCGACCCAACTATCAAAGAGCTGCACCGCCTGCGCGCCCGCTTGAACTTGCGCAGTGAGATAATCGGTGATTACACAACCGAGTTTGCTCATTAGTGTGTGCCACGTGCGCGCATCGCTATACATCAAACGCTTGGTTTTGAGGTAATTGCGCGACGAGCCGCCCTCGATGAGGTAACTCGCCAGCGTAAAGGGCGCGCCCGCAAAACCGATCAACGGCGTGTGCCCATCGAGTTCGCTTCGCACGAGGCGCACCGCTTCCAGCACATGCGCCAGCGATTCGCGCGGCTCGACCGGCCGCAGCGCTTCGACATCGGCGCGGGAACCGATCGGGTTGTGGATGACCGGCCCTTCGCCCTGAGCGAATTCGAGGTTGATGCCCATCGGTATCAGCGGCAACAGGATGTCCGCAAACAGAATCGCCGCATCCACGCCGAGCGCACGCACGGGTTGCAGCGTCACCTCGGCGGCGAGTTCGGGCTGCTGGCAGATTTCCAGCAACGTGTGCTGCGCGCGAATGGCACGATATTCGGCCATGTAGCGGCCCGCCTGACGCATGAACCAGACCGGCGTGCAATCCACCTGTTCGCGGCGGCAGGCTTGTAAGAAACGAGTGTTTGAGTTCATAGGTTACTCCGATAACGACGGCTTCGTGAATCCTCACCCCCGGCCCCCTCTCCTAAGTTGAGATGTTTCAACTCAGGAGAGGGGGCCGGGGGTGAGGCTATCGCCATAATGCCAGCGTCTCTTCAGCGGGATGATAGATCGCTGTGTGCAGCGGCGTGTCGCGCAGCGTGTAGCGGCGGCCATCGACACTGCGCAGTTCGTTGACCAGATCAGAGAAGTGCGGCAGATCATCGGTCTCATAGACCACGATGAATTCCTGATCCTGCACGCCGAACGAGTACAACAGCAGCTGCGTGATGTCCTCGTACTGCTTGCCGATGCGGATGTGTTCGTTCATCATGCCCTGCCGCGCCTCGCGGCCCATCAAGTACCAGTCGGTCGTCTTCACGAACGGATACATGACGAGATAGGGCTTGCGCTCTTCGGCAAACGGATCGATCTCTTGCATCGAGCGTGTCCTGGTATATTGCGACGGGCGCGTGTAACCCCACAGCGAAGTCGTGATCTGCACGTAGCCGCGATATGGATTGGTAGCGCGCGCGAAGCGCTCGAAGAAGGTGGCCGTATCGCAATTCTCGATCATCGGCAACGCGCTCCACACTAGAATGTCGGCGCGGTCTTCGGCTGGAAAGACCTGATACACATCCACTTTCTGCGCGGCGGCCCGCAGGCCCGTCAACCAGTTGCGATGGAATTTTGCGCGCTCATCGGTGGACAGCGACCAGTAAGCATCTTTGAATGCAAACAACGCGAAATGGCTTAGCGTTTTGGGTGTTTCTTCAGGCATGTGATTTCTCCCCATAGCTGCGTCATTGCGAGCGTCCTGAGCGGAGCAGCATCCTTTCGCTGCGGAGTCGAAGGATGCGAAGCAATCTCGGAGTCGGTCAGTAGGAGATTGCTTCGTCGCATCCTTCGACGCCGCTACGCTTCGCTCAGGATGCTCCTCGCAATGACGGTTGAACAGTTATCTCTTCCCGGTTGGCTCATAAACGCACGCCGGATCAGTTTCCAGATAATCGCCCGTGATGGCGTAAGCACGGCCGCGTTGGCCCCCGCAGACCACGCGATAGTCGCAGTCGTGGCACTTGCCCTTCAACTGCTCAGGGTCGCGCAGCGCCTTGAAAACAGGGTGATTGCGATAGGTTTCGACGACGTCGGCCTCGCGCACATTGGCGACGGGCAGCGGCAAAAAGCCTGACGGCATGATGTCGCCCAGATGCGAGATAAACAGGAAGCCGCGTCCGTCGTTGACACCCTTCACCGGGCGATTGAGTCCGTCGGCGTATTGGAAGCCCGCGCCCTGGAACCCCCATCCCCCAACCCCTTCCCCCGTCGGAAACTGCACCGACAGGGGAAGGGAGTTGGGCGCGTTTACGTTCGATGGCGACACGACGATACATCGGCGCGGCGGTGGCTTTGATGTCGAAGGTGCCGCGCTGCGAGAGATCGTACAGCCAGTTGAAGACACGCTCGTGCTCCTCAGGTGAGATCATGTCGTTGAGTTGACCGCGGCCCGTCGGCACAAGAAAGAACACGCTCCACTGCACTGCGCCGACTTCTTCCACAAACTTGATCATTTCCGGCAGCAGGTCGAGGTTGTGGCGCGTGACCGTCGTGTTGATCTGCGCGCTCAAGCCGATCGATTGAGCGTTGCGCAGAATCTTCAGCGTGCGTTCCCACGAACCGGGCACTTGCCGGAAAGCGTCATGCACTTCAGGACGCGGCGCATCAAGGCTCAGCGCGATGCGGCGAATACCGGCTTCTTTAACTTTGTTCAACCGTTCGGGTGTGGGTAAGGCCGTGGCTGTCGGCGTGAGCGAACAACGCAG
>JAUQXD010000299.1 GCA_030834835.1 Thermoflexales bacterium
GCACGACGAAGTATCCCGACAAGTGGGCAGCCGGTTCGGCGCTGGTGCCCTTTGTCAACTGGTTTACCGAGCACGCCAGCGAGCGCGAGGACCTGCAATACTGGGACGAGCAGAACATGGGCGATCCGGTCAAAAATTACGATCGATGGTATGCTAATTCGCCCATCTTCTTCATCGATCGGATCACGGCGCCCATTCAGTTGATCGCCGGGGGCAATGATGTGCGCTGCCCCCGGGCCGAAGCCGAACAGGTACGCGATCAATTGCTGGCACTGGGCCGTTCGGTGGAACTACACGTTTATGAAGACGAAGGACACATCTTGCGGCAACTGTCCAATCGGACGGACGCCTACCGCAAACGCGCCGCATTTTTTGATCGATACTTGCAGTAGTCCAGACGCGCTTTAAGCACATCATGATCGAAGTCACCTTTATCGGCACCGGTTCAGCCATGCCGCCGCCCGGGCGAGGCAATACCTGTTTCACCGTGCGCACGGAGAAATTGCTGTTTCTGGCCGACGCCGGCCCCACCGTTTACAGCGACTTACAGCGCGCCAACATCGACCCCGGCCAGATCGACGCGGTCTTCCTGTCGCACGGTCACGCCGATCACATTCTGGGCTTTCCGCAACTGGCGCTGCTGGCCAAGTTCGCGGCGAAGGCCAAACCGCTGCAAGTTTATTGCACCACCACCGTGCGCGAGACGGTCAGCGAGATTACGCGCATGACCTTCCCGGAAGCCCGCGATATTGTCCAGCGCTTCCAGTGGATCGAATTGGCCGAAGGGCCGCGCCAATCGCATGAAGTGGCCGACGACATTCACCTGACTACCGAGCTGGTCTTTGGCCCGCCGTATATGCCGGTGCTGGGTTTGCGCCTGGATTTTTTCAGCAAGGGCGTATCGATCGCTTTTTCAGCCGACACCGCGCCGTCGGACACCTTTGCCAGCCTGGCGACCGGCTGCGACCTGCTCATTCACGAAGCCTCATTCAGCGCCACTCTGCAACGCGATGTCAGTCCGCAGATGGTCTTTCACTCCGACGCGCGCCAGGCCGGGCAGATCGCGGCGCGCGCCAAAGCCAAACGGCTGGCGCTGGTGCACCTGAGCCAGCTCAACGGCAACCATCGCCGCGTCCTCACGGCCGAAGCCGCCGAGAACTTCAAAGGCCTCATCCTCGTGCCCGACGACGGCGACGTAATCCAACTGGACAAAATCTAACGAGTCGTCATTGCGAGCCGCAAAGCGGCGAAGCAATCTCACTCGACTGATCGAGATTGCTTCGTCGCCGCAACGCGGCTCCTCGCAATGACCGGAGAATAAGTATGCGCGTCCTCATCGCCGCCGACATGGAAGGCATTTCCGGCGTCACGCAGTGGGAGCACGTCGATCCCAAACACACCGAGTATCAACGTTTCCGATCGATCATGACTGACGAGATCAACGCCGCCATCGACGGCGCACTCGACGGTGGCGCGGTCAGCATCATCGTAACCGACGGTCACAACGCAGGCCGGAACGTGCTCATCGAGAAGTTGCGGCCACCCGCGCATCTCAACAGTGGCAGCCCCGCGCCGCTCTCGATGGTGGAAGGCGTGCAAAACAGCGACGTGGCGTTCTTCATCGGCTATCACGCGATGGCGGGTACGGCTGAGGCGATCCTGTGTCACACGTGGACGGATCAAGTGCGAGGCGTCTGGCTGAACGATCGCGCCGTGGGCGAAATTGGCCTGAACGCCGCCGTGTGCGGATCATTCAACGTCCCAATCGGCCTGGTGACGGGCGACGTCGCGGCCACGCAAGAAGCGATCGATCTACTGGGTCCGATTGAAACGGTGGCTGTCAAACGAGCCGTCAGCCGCATGGCGGCAGAGTGCTATCCCATTGAGGAGAATCACCGCGCCATTCGCGCGGCAGCATCGCGGGCCGTCAAAGCCGCTCACACGCCGTGGCGCGTCGATGCGCCCATCACGCTGGTCGTGGAACTCTCACGCCCGGA
>JAUQXD010000300.1 GCA_030834835.1 Thermoflexales bacterium
TACAAATTCGAACCGTGAGGGTGCGCATGTCGGCAATTCCGCAGCAATCCTCGATCAATCTGCGCCGCTTTGTCATGAGCGTGCTGTTGCCGCTGGCCGTGGGGCTGGGCCTGTTTTACCTCACGATGAATCCGCCCATGAGCGATTTCAGCGTCATGATGGACTTGATGCTGTTGACCACGGCGCTGTCGCTCGTCGTGGCGTTTGCCGCTTATCGGCTGGGCTGGTTCAATCGCTTGCCGCGCTTGCAGTGGTCGCTGCTGGCCGTGTACGGGTTGGCAGGCGTGTTGGTCTTTCTCAACGTGTGGATCATCGCGCGGTTGATGTTCGCCAGCAGTCACGATCTGATGCTGGCGAGCATCCTGGTGGTGTTTGCCACGGGCATCGCGGCGGCGGTAGGTGTCTTTCTGTCGGCCGCGTTGACCGATCGGATTCTGACGCTCAATCGCGCGGCCGATCGCATCGCGGATGGCGAACTCAGCACGCGCGTGAATGTGCAGGGGCGCGACGAACTGGCGCAGCTGACGCGCTCATTCAACACGATGGCGGCGCAATTGCAGCAGGCGCAGGCGAAACAGCAAGAGTTGGATGTATTGCGGCGTGAGCTAGTGGCGTGGGTCAGTCACGATCTGCGCACGCCGCTCACGTCGATTCGCGCCATGCTGGAAGCGCTGGCCGATGGCGTGGTGGATGATCCCGCGACAGTGCAGCGTTACTATCGCGTGGCGCAGCAGGATATTCGATCGTTGTCGCATTTGATCGATGATTTGTTTGAGGTCTCGCAATTGGATGCGGGCGGCCTGCAACTCGATCTCACTCCCAACTCGATCGGCGATCTCATTTCGGACACGCTCGAGAGTTTTGCCGAGACCGCGCGGCAGCAGGGCGTGCAGTTGAGCGGCGCGGTGCAGCCCGATGTCGATCCGGTGCGGATGGATGCGCGCCGCATCGGGCGCGTGTTGACGAACCTGACGGCCAATGCGCTGCGACACACACCGGCGGGCGGACACGTTCACGTTTCGGCGCGACGAACAATCGGCGGGGTGGAAGTGATCGTCGAGGATGACGGCGAAGGTATTCACCCCGAAGATTTGCCCCACATCTTCGATCGGTTCTATCGCGGTGAGAAATCGCGCAGTCGCGCCACCGGCGGATCGGGCCTGGGCTTAGCTATCGCGCGCGGCATGGTCGAAGCGCACGGCGGATCGATTCGTGTTGAGAGCGCGGTCGGGCAGGGGGCAAAGTTTACGCTTGTGCTGCCAGGCTGAGGCGGCGGCTGTCGATATGCTCGAACTCAACCACGATCCAATCGTCATCGCGATTATCATTGCCGTGCTGGGTTTTCTGATCGGCCTGACCAAGGGCGGTTTTAATGCGCTCGGTGCGTTGTTGACGCCTGTCCTCAGTTTGGTGCTGCCGGTTTCGCAAGCCGTGGGTGTCTTACTGCCGATGCTGATCGCCGGGGACGTGATCGCCGTCTACACCTATCGGGGCCAGTGGGACAGCCGCCTTGTCTGGCGCATGCTGCCGGCGGGTACAGTCGGCGTCGTGATCGGCGCATACCTGTTGGTGCAACTTCCGGTGAATGGGCTGCGTGTGGTGCTGGGTGTTTTCGTGCTCGTGATCGTCGCCTACAAATTGGTGGGAGATCGTGTGGCGCAGCTGGCCTATCGGCCGAGCCACTGGCATTCGCCGGTGATCGGTGCCGTGACCGGCCTCACGTCCGGCATGTTCAACAGCGGCGGCCCGGCCTTTAACTCGTATTTGTTGTTGCTGAAATTGCCTTCGCAGACGTTTGTCGCCACGAGCGTGTTGTTCTTTGCGTTGATCAATTTGATCAAGCTGCCCGGTTTCCTGATTACGGGTGTGTTGAGTGTGCCGCTGCTGCTGTCGCTGTGGTGGGTCTTTCTCTTTATCCCGCCGGGGTTGTGGGCGGCTCGCTGGTTGGTCTCGCGCGTTAACCAACACACCTTTGAGTGGGTGATCGTTGTCCTGCTCATCGTATCCAGCATCCTCTTGTTCGTGCAGGGCCGTTGACGCCATTTTTCCCATCTTGACTTTGCTCCTAACGTGTGTCACAATGATTATGAACACGTGTGCATTGAGGCGAGAATGGCTATCACTATTAAGGACATCGCAAGGGCAGCCGGCGTATCGCATACGACGGTCTCGCGCGCATTACACGATCATCCGGCTATTTCTAAGGAAACCGTCGCAGAAATCAAACGACTGGCCGCCCGGATGGGGTATGTGCCCAGTGCTACCGCGCGCGGCTTGAAGACGCGCCGCACGCGCGCGCTGGGCGTCATCGTCAGTCACATCGACGACCCGTTCTGGAGCGAAGTGTTGCAAGGTATCGACGAGGTGCTGCACTCCGCCGGTTACAGTCTGTTTATGGCCGCCACGCACCGCGATAAGCAGCGCGAGAAAGAAGTGGTGCAGGCGATGGTGCAGCGCGGCGTGGACGGCGTCATCCTGTGCGCGCCGCAATTCAGTTCCGATCAAAGCCGCGTGATGCAGACCTACGGCCTGCCGATGGTGATCGTCAACAACGAAGGCACGAGTGATTCGCCGTTTCTAGTGTACAACGACGACTGTTATGGCAGTCGCCTGCTCACACGCCATCTGATCGAACTCGGCCACCGCCATATCGCCTACATGGGCAATCAGGTGGGCGGCCGGACGACGGTTGAGCGCGAAGCCGGGTTCCGTGAAGAGATGTTGACCGCCGGTCTGGACGTGCGCGCGCAGGATGTGCTCATGGCGCCGGATAGCACGCCGAATGGCGGCCATGTCGGTACGCAGGAACTCCTGACGCTAACCACGCGGCCTACGGCGATCATGTGCTACAACGACTACATGGCGATCGGCGTGTACAGCGCGTTGCGTGGGGCCGGGCTGCGCATCCCCGAAGACGTCTCGGTCGTCGGCTATGACGATATCACGATGGCGGCCTATCTGCTTCCGCCGCTCACCACACTGCGCCAGTTCAAGCGCGATCTGGGGGCAGGCGCGGCCAACATGATGCTGCGCGTGCTTGACACCCGCGACCCCGCCGGGCCGCAACCGGAGAAGATCAGTTTCAAAGGCGAATTAGTGATCCGCGCGTCAACCGCGCCTGGCCGAGGTTGAGGAGTCCATCGTGGGGTACGCTGGCGAAATGTGAATTGAAGCACTATCAAAATTGACGAAAAACC
>JAUQXD010000301.1 GCA_030834835.1 Thermoflexales bacterium
GCACGGTGTTCCTCCCAGAGTTGTGTTTGACAGCAGGTGAAGATGGGCACAAGCGATGCCGCGGTATAATAACACACACCTGATTGAAAAGCAATCTTGGCGAGAAATTTTTGGGTTGTGGTGTGTGCCCTGGGTTCGCGACATTCTACCACCAACTTTAGCCCGTGCAAAGCAGCCCCAATCATGACTTTGAACTCAATAACTGACGCTCATCTATGGAACACCGCGCTGGCCGCCCTGCCCGGCCACCACGTTTTGCAGACCTGGGAATGGGGACAGTTCAAACGCCGTTGGGGCTGGACCCCGCGCTACCTGCTCAGTCCGCAGCACGACGCAGCCGCCCTGGTATTGCGCCGCACCATTTCGCCGCTGAAACTCAGCATTCTCTACGTGCCCAAAGGCCCGGCGCTGGATTACGCCAACGCCGCCACGGTCGATCGGGTATTAGGCGATCTGATCGATCTGGCCCGGCGTGAACGCGCGATCTTCATCAAGATCGATCCGGACCTGCCCGCGCCCGATCAGCTGATCCTGCGCGATCGGGGCTGGCGCTTCTCGGCCGATCAGATCCAGTTCCGCAACACCATGCTGATCGATCTGACCCCGTCCGAAGATCAACTGCTCGCGGCGATGAAGCCTAAAACTCGCTACAACGTGCGCCTGGCCGAGAAAAAAGGCGTGACTATCCGTTCGGGCGATGTCGCCGATCTGGATTTGTTGTATACCATGTATGCCGAAACGGCGCAGCGCGACGGCTTCATCATCCGCCCCATCGACTACTACCGGGACGCGTGGGGCAGCTTCATCCAATCGGGCCTGGCACAGCCGCTGCTGGCCGAAGTGGAGGGTGAAGTGGTGGCGGGTCTCATCCTCTTTCACTTTGCCGATCGCGCCTGGTACATGTACGGCATGTCGCGCAACGTGCAGCGCGAGAAGATGCCCAACTATCTGCTGCAATGGGCGGCCATGCGCTGGGCCAGAGCGCGCGGCTGCACCACCTACGATCTGTGGGGCGCGCCGGACGAACTCACCGAGGCGGATTCGATGTGGGGCGTGTACAAGTTCAAGGAAGGGTTGGGCGCGGCCTTCACCCCGCATGTCGGTGCGCACGATTTTGTCATTTCGCCGCCGGGGTACTGGCTGTACTCAGTGGCGATGCCGCGCGTCCTGAACTGGATGCGCACCCGGCATCGCGGGCAGCCGCCCGCCGCGCAATTACCGGTCTGATCGGGCCGTGAAAGAATTGAGCCTCTACCTGTATTAACTTAGTGGCTCACATCTTTCACGACCGGGTCGGGCTATGGCGCAGCGCTTACGTTCACCTAAAACCATCATGCAAGACGAGGTCTTTCAAAACGCGTTTGAGCATGCCGCCATCGGCATGGTCCTGGCCGACCTCGAGGGTCGCTGCCTCCGCGCCAATCGCGCCTTCTGCGAGATGGTCGGCTACACCGAAGCGCAGCTGAAACACCTGGAGTTTTCCAGGCTGACGCATCCCGACGATGTGGAGGAAAACCTGGTGCTGGGCCGGCGCTTAATCGTCGGTGAGCTGTCCTCCTTCAAGTATGAAAAACGTTATCACCATAAACAGGGCCACTACGTCTGGGCGCTGCTCAGCGCGTCACTGATGCGCGACGCGGCCGGTCAGGCCCTGTTTATTATCTCGCAGATTCAAGACATCTCCGAGCAGAAAAACGCTGAAGAAGCCCTGCGCCGCAGCGAGGCCAACCAGCGTGCCCTGCTCAAGGCCCTGCCCGACGGGCTATTTCAGCTAAGCACAGACGGCGTTATCGTGCGGGTGCAAGGCCCGCCCGGCCAACTGCTGTTTCCGCCAGAGGATCAGCTGCTGGGCAAACACTTCCGCGACTTTGTTTCGCCGGTGTTGATCCCGCGCCTGGAGCAAGCCGTGACCGAAGCCCGCCAGGCGGACACATCGGTCCTGCTGGAAATTCCTTATCAGGTGCGCGACCAACTGGAGTATTTTGAGCTGCGGCTCAGCGCCGTTGAAGACGACGGCCTACTGATGGTCGTACGCAAGATCAGCGATCGCGTGCGGGCCGAGCAGGCGGAGCGCGAACAGCGCGAGTTGGCCGAAGCCCTGCGTGATACCGCCGAAGCGATGAGTAGCACCCTGAATCTGGACGAGCTGCTCGATCGGTTGTTGGTCAACGTCCAGCGGGTCGTGCCGCACGATCTGGCGACGATCCTGCTGATCGATCAGACCAGGACGGCGCGCCTGGTGCGCAGCCGTGGTCGGGGCGCTGACGACATCAACGTCCGGCTGGCCTCCATCCGTTTCCCGCTCGCCACCACCCCCAATCTGCGTCGCATGGCCGCAACCGGCCAACCCTTGATCATCGCCGATGTATACAAGTGGCCCGGCTGGGTGGTGCTGCCTGGCATGGACTGGGCGAACGCCTATCTGGGTACGCCCATCGTCATCAAAGGCCAGGTCGCAGGCTTCATCAGCCTGACCACGGTCACACCAGACTTCTTCACTTCAGGCCACGCCGAACGGCTGCAAGCTTTTGCACGGCAGGGCGCGCTGGCCCTGGAAAATGCCCGGCTCTTTCAAGCCGAGCAAGAACAATCGGATCTGGCCGAGGCCCTGCGCGATACCGCCGGTGCCCTGAATCGCACCCTCGAGATCGATGAAGTGCTCGATCGAATTCTGGCGAATGCCGCGCGCGTGGTGCCCTATGACTCGATCAACATCATGCTGCTCGACGAGACCAGGCAGACCGCCGCCGTGGTACGCCAGCTGGGCTACGCTCAGCGCGGTCTGGAAGAGTGGGTTAGCCAGGTGAGCCTCCCCGTCCACACGACGGCGGGCTTTCGGCAGATGGTGACCAGCGGCCAGCCGTATCTGGTTGGCGACACGCATGCGCAGGCGGGTTGGGTCAGCTTCCCGGAGACCCGCTGGCAGCGCGCCTATATTGGCGTGCCCTTCCAGATCGACGGGCAAGTGGTCGGCTTCCTCAATCTCGACAGTGCCACGCCGCATTTCTTCACGACGGAGCATGTGGCTCGTTTGCGGGCCTTTGCCGAGCAAGTCGCCACTGCCGTGCGCAATGCCCGGTTGTATGCGGCCTCGCACCGCAACGTGCAGCGCCTGACCCGGCTGTATGAAGCCAGCCTGGCGCTCGCCCAGGCCGATTCACCGGCCAGGTTGTATCAGCAGCTGTTGCGGGCAGCCATTGGCTTGCTGGAAGCCGATGCCAGCATGCTGACCCTGTTTGACGGCGAACAGCACCTCGTCATTACAGACGTCAAGAGTTTTCCGCAAAGCCTGATTGGCGAGCGGGTTGCGCTTGGGCATGGCCTGAACGGTCGGGCGGCTGCAATGCGCCAGATTCAGCAGGTGACCGATTACACTCGCTTTGACGATCGCGTCAAGTTAATGACCGGCCTGCCGCTGAAGGCCTTGGTGGCGGTACCGCTGCTCTGGCGCGATCGGCTGGTGGGCACCCTCAGCATCAGCGATCGCCGCGTGCGCCTCTTTGACGAAGACGATCTGCACACTTTGACGCTGTTTGGCACCCTGGCCGCAGCCGCCATCGAACAGGGCCGCGCGTTGAATGAGGCCCAGGTACGCGAGACGGAGGCCCGGCTGCTGAGTTCCCGGCTGGCCGGCGCACAAGAAGAAGAGCGCAGCCGCATCGCCGCGTTTCTGCACGACGCCGTGGGCGGTCAACTGGTGCTGCTGCAAAAGAATACCGAACAGTTGCAGACCAGTTTCGCCTCGTCGGAGGCCACCCTGCAGCTGCTCGCGAGCAACTTAAACTTGTTGAACCAGGCACATCAACAGGTGCGCAGCCTGGCCAGCGATCTCGACTCCAAGGTGTTGACCGATCTGGGTCTGGCGCCCGCGGTCCGGCAGCATGTGGAGCGCCTGTGCGCCTCCACGCGACTGCCCATCCAATTGCACGTGACCGGCCACGTGCGGCGCCTGTCTGCGGAGATCGAGCGCGTGGCTTTTCGCAGCATGCAGGAAGCGCTGGCCAATGTCCTGCGGCACGCGCAGGCCACCGACATCAGCGCCCAGCTGCACATGGGCGGCCGGACGCTGCGCGTGACCGTACAGGACAACGGGCGCGGCTTCGATACCGCGTCGATGTCGCCGGGCACGGAGCTGGGGCTGCCGGAAATCAAGCGGCAGGTGGAAGCGCTGCGCGGCGAGTTTTTCCTGGA
>JAUQXD010000302.1 GCA_030834835.1 Thermoflexales bacterium
TTGGCTTGCAGTTCGTTATTGAGCTTAGCCAGTTGACGTTGCAGCGTTTGGCGTTGAACTGCCAGATCACGCAAGGTCGATTGCGCCTGCGTCAACTGCTGCTGCACAAAATCGATCAACACCGCGCCCCGATCGATCTCCACGCGCCCAAAGGCCAGCCCGCGCGCCAGCTGCTCCGTGGCCTTATCTGACAGGCCGCGCGCAAAGCCGGCGTGCACGGCCGCCGCGTCAGCCTGGTCGGCCAATGCCTTATCCTGTGTCGTCAAGTCTTCGATCTGGCGCTCGAGCGCTTGAATCTCGGCGACAGGCGTTTCCGCGAAGTACACGCGGCGAACTTCCACGCCCAACAGTGCGGCCCGCGCTGTGCCGCCGCCGGCCGCGCGAACCGAGTCGGGTTGCAGCGCCAGCGGCAGATTGGGCACCTCGATCGAATGCACGCCCGTCTCCAGCGCGATCGATCCTCGTCGGGTGACGCGCGCCCGATCGGCAAACACGACGACTTCGGCAATGGCAGTAGTAAGAAGTGGCATGGTTGTAGAGGCTTACTCGGTCGTGTAGCGGATGTCCATATCCTCGCGGCCTTTTAGCGCGCCGCGCAGGGCTTCAATCAACGACGGATCGATGCCCTGCTCCGCCATCAAGTCGCAATCTTCCGCCGTCAGATAGTATTCGCGATCTTCGCTGTTCTCTTCTTCCATCCAGCCGATGAGGGCTTCGAGTTGTTGCTCGGTGATGCGGCCAACTTTGGCATCGGATGCTGCATCATACAAAGCGATCATGGAACCTCCAGACGAAGTAGGTTACAAACGATTATAGCACGCGGCGTAAGTGTGTCATTCCGAGTCGCCCCAAGCCGGCCGGGTCATCAACGCCGGCAGAAACTCAGCCCGCCAGGTGTCATTCCGAAGGAGCGTTCTTTTACGCGACTGAGGAATCTCTGACGCAGCAGGCGGCGTGGCTGGCCGGGCCAGAGATTCCTCGCTCCGCTCGGAATGACACGCCTCACATTCACGTCGTGCCAAACTGTTTAATCGAACGGCCATCATCGCCGGCCAGGCCCAGCCGCTGCTTGCCAATCTCTTGCGGCGGATCGTAACGCACGGGCAGGAAGATGCGCACGGTGGTGCCGGGCAGTTTGGCCTCATCATGGCCCGGGCTTTCGATGATGACCTTGCCGCCGTGCGCCTCGACGATGCCTTTGACGACCGACAGGCCCAGGCCGGAGCCGCCGCCTTTGAACTTGGTGCGGCTGCTGGAGTGACGGGCAATATCGGTCTTGCTGTAGAACTTCTCGAAGATGCGCGGCAGGTCGTCGGCCGAGATGCCGATGCCGGTATCGGCCACGCGGATTTCCACAAACCGATCGGCGTCTTCGGGCGCGTCGATCAGATGAATCGAGATCGTGATCGTGCCGCCATCGGGTGTGTATTTGACCGCGTTGCTGACCACGTAATCGAAGACTTGATACAGGCGCTGCGGGTCGCCATAGAATGATCGGAGTTCGGGCGGGAGCGATTTCATCTTGAAGTACAGCACGCGCTCGTCGAGATTGGCGCGCAGATCACTCAATACGATTTGCAGCACGTGCGGCAGCGAGACCATTTGATAGTTCAACTGCAGCGACTGCGCGTCGATGAGGGACACGGCGATCATGTCGTTGACGGTGGTCAACAGCCGGCGCGCGCCGGCTGACAGGCCCAGCAGCGCCTGATAGACCTGTTCGCTGACCGTGTTGCCCAGCTCGCGCGTCAGCATATCGGAATAGCCTTGAATCAGGGTCAGCGGCGTCTTCAGTTCGTGCGCGGCGATGCTGATGAAGCGGCTCTTGGTTTGATCGAGCCGTTCCAATTGCTGGCGCGTGTACGTCAACTCTGACGCCATGTCCTGTTGAGTCAGTTCAGAATACACGCGCGCCTGGTAAGTCAGCGCCGTTTGGAATAGCGCATCGATCGAGCGCAGATAATTGAGCGCCTCGCCGGGCGGAAAGGCCGAAATGATGGCCTGCCAGATCTCCGACTTCAGGGAACTCGAGATCACCAGCAGATCGTTAAGCGTGTACCCGTTTTCATAGCCCGTATGGGTCAAAGCCGAAATGCTGTCGTCCAGCGCCGCATATCGTCCGGTCTCCAGCGCAGTGGCCAGACTGGTGTACAGCTGCTGAAACACGCTGTCGCTGATGACAGGCACAATCGGCTGCTCGGTGAAGATGCGGCGGCCCTGCATGGCGGACACCCAGGCCGTGGTAATGGCGGCAGCCTGCACGCGCAGCCAGCGGCCTAACGTGGCGCGATGAGCAACATCGGGGCGAAGCGGCGTCGTTGTCATGGGGCGGTCTGCTCCAACCAGGCGGTGATGGTGCGGCCAACTCGTTCCAGACTCATCGCGCCAACTTTGTCGGTCGTGTCCTGAACGGTGTGCCAGTATGGATAGTCAAAGTCGATGAGATCCACGGCCGGAATGCCGCGCTGTCGAAACGGCAGATGATCGTCGATCATGGTCCATTTGTGCTGCGGGATAAACGTCGCCGTGTAACCCAGCGTGGCGGCCACCTGCCACAATTGTTGATTCAGCGCTTGATCGGAATTGCGATCCCAGTACAACTGCTGATCAGCATCGCCGATCATATCCACCAGTATCATCGCAGTCGGCGTAACCGTCAAATGGCCGGCCATGTACGTCGAACCTTGAATCCAATCCCAGCCGTCAAGTCTACCATTATCTTCCGCATCGAAAAAGGCCAGCCAGATTTCTCGGCCCGTCTTGTCCACATTCAAAGTGCGCGCCATCTCCAGCAGCACCGCCACGCCGCTGGCCCCATCGTTTGCGCCGGGTACCGGCTGAGTGTGATTCTGGGGATCAGGATCGTTATCGGCCTGGCGGCGCGTGTCGTAGTGCGCGCCTAATATGACGATCGGCCTGCCGCGCCCACCCCCCTGCTTCGCGATAATGTTGCGCGCCTGCACGCCCTGATATTCAAACGGCTGTTCCTCAACTTGCCAGCCCAATTGTTTGAGCTGCGTGATAATGTAATCGCCTGTTTTGCGATGAGCATCCGTGCCGGTGAGGCGCGGGCCAAAGTCCATTTGTGCCTGCACATACTGATACGCCGACTCCCCGCTGAAGGGCGGGCGTGGCGTAGGTGAGGCGATTGGTGATGGAATAGTGGAAGTCTGCGGACTCGGCGCAAGGCAGGCGGATACCACTATCAAACTCATCAGGGAGAGGGTCACTGGCAGGAGGATACGGAATTTTCGCATAGCG
>JAUQXD010000303.1 GCA_030834835.1 Thermoflexales bacterium
CAACAGTTGCTCACGGAAATCTCACGCGCGTTGATTTGCAGAACTTCACAGTCAGCGGAGTCACGTGGATAGACATGACAGCAACCGATCCAAACTTAAAAGGCTACCAGGGCGGGTTCACGGATGGCCGCTACGGTTATTTGGTGCCAGGTGACTATGGTGGGGCAGTGTTCCATGGAAAGCTTGTGCGCTTCCAGTTATCTGACGGGATCAACGCGCCATGAACACGGCGCTTTCTAACTACCGCATTTCTTCAGGAGGCGCGCCATGAAACCTAACATCTCTACTCGAACCCTACTGATTCTCCTCAGCCTGATCGTCGGCCTGATGATCGCTGTGCCAACGCTGGCCGCGACGCTGGCTGGTTCGTACACGCTCGATCGATTCGCCATCAGCAACGGCGGTGGATCATCGGTCGGCGGCGCGTACACGCTCAACAGCAGCCTCGGTCAATCCATGGCCGGTTCGTTGAGCGGCGGCCCGTATCACCTCAATGTCGGTTACTGGCAGGAGATCGGCGAAACCGCGAATGTCTCGCCCACGCTCGATCTGGCGAAGTCGGTGTCATCGCCGACAGCCGCGCCGGGGCAAGCCGTCACCTTCACGCTCACGTTCACGGCCACCGGCCCGGCGGCGATTCCGGCGACACTCACCGACACGCTGCCGAGCGGCCTGACCTACATCAACGGCACAGTCACGAGCGGCGCGACCTATGATGCGGCTACGCGCCAGATTCGCTTCGCCGGATCAATCGGGACGGGCGCATCAACCGTTATCACCTATCGTGCTACGATCGATCTGGGCGTGTCGCCGGGCAGCGTGCTCGCCAACGCCGCGATCGTCACGTACCTCATCGACGATCAGACCTATGAATTGCAGCGCACGGCAGCGGTGGTCGTGCCCAACCCCGCGACCTTCTCGACGCTGGTCTTGATCTACGCCAACGGCGACAACAACCTCGCGTCCAAATCGATCGCGCTGCTCAACAACGCGGAGAAATCGGCGGCGAATCCCAACGCCGTGACGTTGCTGCTGCTCGACGGCCCGGCCGATAACGATACGCGGCTCTATCGGCTGCAGACCGACGCCGACGATAGTTGTCCCAACTTCGCCAATCCCACGTGCGATGGACATTACGTGTTGGGCCAAAACCTGTGGGCGTGGAGCGACGACACGGCCAATCCCTACAGCCTGAGTGAATTCCTCAAGAGCGCCATCCGCGCCTATCCCAATGCGGGGCAGGTGATCGTCTCGCTCGTCGGTCACGGTTCCGGCTGGTATCCTGATGCCTTGCCCGGCCAGCCCAGCGCGTGGGATGGTCAACCCGGCGGCCTGCTGTGGGACGAGCATCCGCGCAGTTACCTGACGACGAAAGCGTTGGGACAGGCGCTGCGTTGGGCGCATCAGGTCACGGGCGTCAAAGTCGATCTGCTCTACCTCGACGCCTGCCTGATGGCGATGTCGGAAGTGGCCTACGAAGTGAGCGACAGCGTGGACTATGTGCTCGCGTCGGAAAACTGGAGTTGGGCCGCATTCCCGTACGATGCCTATCTCAGCCCCGCCGTGTTGGATGGCGCGCAGACTGCGTCTGCCATCGGCGCGGACTGGCTGGCGATTCAGGCCAATCTGTTGCGCAACAACGCCTATCCCTTCACGTTGTCGTTGATCGACGCCGCGCAGATGACGGGTGTGCGATCGGCGGTGGAGTCGCTGGCGACGGCGATCAGCGGGACGCTGCCGGCCGATTGGGGCAAGCTCATCGCCGCGCAGACGGCCGACATCTGCTTCGATAGTGATCAAAACGGTTTCATCACCACGGGCGATAACGCCTGCGATCTGAGCGGTCTGGCGCGAAATCTCGCCGACCGATACTCTGGCAACCCGACCGTGATCGGCGCGGCGAATGCGGTACAGATCGCGGTCGCCACTGCCGTGTTGATCGAAGATCATCAGAGTGGTGTGCCCTATGATCACCCGACGACCCGATGGAACTGGAGCGATCTCGGCGGCCTCAGTCTGTACGCACCGTTCCACGTCGACGATTGGAAACGCGCTTTCTATGCGGCCGATCACTTGCGCTTCGCGCAGCACGGCCAGTGGGGGGCGCTGCTCAACGCCTTCTGGAACGCGGCCCCGCCGCCACCGTGTCCCGATTGCGCGCCGCCGCCCCCGCCGCTCGATCCCGCGCCGATCAGCTTGCAGGCGCAGGCCGGGCAAGATCGCGTCGTGCTTGTATGGTCACTCGATCAGCCCGTTTCCAACCTGATCGGCTATCACGTCCTGCGCGCCATCACCAGTACCACACCCATCACGCTGACGACGACGCCTGTAGCGGCCAGCCCCTACATCGATGCCAGCGGCCTCGTGACGGGCACACACTACTGCTATCAGGTGAAGGGCGTCAGCGCAGACGGCACGGTGGTCGCCCGATCGGCCATCGCCTGCGCGACGTTCGGCCAGTTTGAACTGTCGATCCCCGATCTGTCCGCGGCGCCGGGCATGACCGTCACCGTTCCGCTCAACGCCAGAGGCGGCAACGGCCTGTGCATCGCGGGTCTGCAGGCGACAGTGAAATACAGCAGTACCCTCGTCTCGGCCAACGGCGCGGTGTCGCCCACGGCCTACACGCAAGGCTACACCTTCGCGGCCAACACGACCACACCGGGGCAAGTGTCCATTGTCGCCACACAGAGCACCTGCGCACCGCTGTATGGCGCGGGCACGCTGTTCAACATCGGCTTTGAAGTCGTGGGCGGCCTCGGACAGATCAGCCCGCTCGACTTCATCACCGGCGTCACGTACACCGTGATCTATGACGAGAACGATCTGCTGCATCCGATTCCGCTGTCGCTCGACAACGGCTCGCTGTTGATCCGCAACACCTACGTGCGCGGCGATGTGAATGGCGACGCAGTGGTGAATGTGGCCGATATAGTGCTGGCTAACCGCATCGCCGCCAGGCAGATCACACCTACGCCCGATCAGCAGACCGCCTGCGACGTCAATGGCGATGGAACATGCTCAGCCGCCGATGCAACGCTCATCGACCGCTATGTCACCTTCGGTATCTGGACGAACCTCGGCAGCAGTCTCATCCAGAGCGCGGTCGTACCGTCAGCAGTGACCGCCAATCCGGTGCGGATCGGGTTAGGTCAGGTGAATGCCAGTGCGGGTCAACCGCTGACCGTTCCCGTGACCATCCAGAACGGCGCGGACATCGCGGGCGGCACGCTCACGTTCCAGTACGATCCGGCTCAACTCACGTTTGAGGCTGCCTCGCTCACGTCGTTGACGGCGGGCTTCAATGTACAGTCGCACGTGTCGCAGCCCGGCCTCGTGCGCGTGGCGCTGGCGCGTGGCACAGCGATCGGCGCTGATGGCGCGCTGCTGCAACTGCGCTTCCGCGGATCAGACAGTGCGGCCTCGCTCCGCATCGTCGGCGCGAGTCTCAACGACAACGTGGGCCGCGACTTTGCGACCTCGGCGTTGCAGAAGCAAATCGAGATCGTCACGTGGCACACGCTGTTCCTGCCGTTGGTGCGGCGGTAGAGCAACATCGGTTAGATTGAAACACAGACAGGTGCGCTCGCTCATCAAGATCATCGATGAGCGGGCGCTGCTTCACTGAGATAGGGCAGCTGCCATCTATCATGCTCTCCATCGGGTCGCTACCCACCCCGCTGACTTGAGGTGCGAAGGCGGCGCCGAATATCCCACGGAGTTGCTGGCCGCCTGGTCGGGCGCAGGCTGCCCTAATGGCTTCACTTGGACCACTCGCTTTCGGGATTTGGAATTTCGCCGACTGACCAACTGAGCCTCAGGCAGCCACGTTTCCACACGGTCCCGGGCGAAACACAGTAGCGGAGCGCGGTAGTTACCAGCAGTTCTAATAAGAATCAACGTGTTCGTGATTATTGACATCAAAAATAGACACTGTAGCACGGCTACCGACAGGCCGATGCTAAAAGGTATGGTTTGGGGTAAACTCGGGCGCTATGAAAAAGACGCCTGCCAGCTCTCCCCCCAAACTGGGGCCAGGTGAATACCGGCCCGATATGGCGTTTA
>JAUQXD010000024.1 GCA_030834835.1 Thermoflexales bacterium
CTCGATTCGCCATTAGATCGAGCGCGGCCCGCAATACCTGACTCACTCCAGCCCAGATGAAGAGTCCGCCAAAGAGAACGGCAAACGCGGCGCCCGGCAGTCGCACCCCAATCGTAAGATTAGGAGGTGCTAGAAACGTGATCAGGAACAGGGCGGTCACGCTGTGGCAATTGCGCTCAAGATCAAGCCCTGTACAAAGGTCTTGTACAGGCGAGACGCTTGTTGAGTCGCCAGTCTTCCCTGACGGTTGGCGGTCAGCGCATCGGCATCGAATTGATTGGCCTGCGCCAGCAGATCGGTCAGGTGTTCGCGGGCTGTTGCTTCGTCGGGCGCCTGCAACACTTCCGCCGATAACACCGCACCGGACTCCGGCAGATAGTAGAACCGATACGTGACACCCGGCAGCAGCCGGCCACGATTGGGCGGCAGGGTCAGCCGTCGATCTGAACTGTCGGCGACGTAACCCCGCTCTTCCAGGATTAGCTGCCCGGCGGCGCTTTGAATGCCGGGGTTGTGCAAATCCTGCTGCAGGTGAGCGGCCTGTCGCAGCAGGTTAAGGCCCATGACGCCAATGCTCATGCCGCCGAGGGCAGACACGGGATTGGCTAACCGGGCCTGTTGATCAGGCGTTAGCTCTCCCCGCCGATTGGCTGCCACGCTGTGCGGGTCGGTCAGGTCAGGGGCGACTGTGTCTAAAGGGTTCATCATATCCTCCAGGTAACGAATCCGGTCCATCGATCAATCGGGAATGGACAACCCGTAATTGATTGCGGCATCGCCCGAAAACAACCCAGGCCCGCGAAGGACGGCAGTCCTCCCCAGGCCTGTGTTGAAAACTCTTGTATGTTCCACGCTCCAGGCGGACGATAGTCCGCCGTCGTCAGCCGCTGGACGTCCCTTGCAAGCAAGGGCGTCGTCCAGCGGAAGCACGGGCGTCGATCACAACGGAATTCGCTTCAGATCAAACGGCTGTTTACGGACAGGACACGGACGGCAGCACCGCATCCCGATCAGCTGGCGGCGCGATCGAGGCTGCCAGCTGCGCTTGCAGAAACGCCGTCAGATCATCGAGCGAGGTGAAGTAACGCCGTTGACCGCTGGCCGCGTGTTCAACCATCCCGCGCCAGTCGGGCTGGGCCGATTCCCCCGTAGTCTCGGCCCACAGGCGCACCATAAATACATGATCGATCCGTTTAGCAGTCATGACCAAGTATGCAACCTCGCTGAATTTTGCATCAGCGTCCAGCATACAACAGGCTGCGTCCAGAAAGCGTCCAAACGGGGGCGTGCGATGTGCAATTGCGGTTAGAAACGGGTGTCACGCATCCTATTGCTCACTTACCGCATCCTTCGACTACGCGGCAGGGGCGCATCCTGAGCGGAACGGAGTGCAGTCGAAGGACACCCCTGCCGCTTCGCTCAGGACGCCTGCGCATACTTTACAACTGAATTTGGTATCAATCAGTTCGGCCAAACTTGCCGCTCGACGGCGGACACGATCTGGCGATTGAAGGGGAGTTCGTAATACGAAGATTGTGATTCAGGTTCAGGGATGTCGGCGATGCGCTGCCGCATCACTTCGGCGGCGCGCTTGAGCAAGTCCTGCGCGCGCGCCTCATCGCCCAGCGCGCGATAGGTCTGCGCCGCCGCCCACAAGATATACTGTGGATGCATCATGCTCGCTTCGGACTGCGCATACAGGTCCAACATTTCAGTCGTCGTGCGCTGCGCCGCAGCGAGGTCGCAGTAACGACAGTAGGCCACGGTCAGGTCACATAGATCGGTGCCCAACTCGGCGGGCTGGCCCAGGGTGCGACGGATCGCCAGCCCCGTCTCCATGTGCGCGATGGCTTGCGGCAGATCACCCAACTCGCGCTCGGCCGCGCCCAGATTCGCCAGCGCATTCGCTTCCATCACGCGGCTGTTCATCTGTCGCGCCAGTTCCAGGCCGCGCCGTGACGCCGATCGACCCGCCGCGTAATCTTCCAGATACAACGTGATCATGCCTTCATTCAGCGCGCATATGGCCTGGCCGCGCACGTCATTCAATTCGCGGAAGATGGCCTCAGCCTGCCGCGTTAACGCCAGGCCCTCGGCATACCGGCCCAGCCGCCCCACCAACAGCATGGTCGTATTCACCATCACCGCCGCTTGCCCTTGCCGCTTGCCCAGCGCGTTATACAACCGCTCGGCCTCGGCATACAACTGGCGCGCGATCAAAACTTGAAAACGTCGCACGGCCACGGCGGCCAACCGTGCCAGCGCATCGGCCTCGCCTTCGCGATCGCCGAGCGCGCGACACACGTCCAGCATCTGCGTCGCCACCGCGTGGGCCGCATCGAAGTCTTGCTTCGCAAACGATGCCCCACTCGCCGCGCGCAAAGCGGTGACTAACACCGATCGATTACTCTGCGAGCCAGCCAACTGATCGGCCAGTTTCAGCGCGGCCTGCGCCGCATCGAAATGACCCTGTTGCACGGCCACATCAGCCAGCGCACAGTGCGCGGCTACTTGCTCCGCCATCAGCGCCGCATCATCATCGGCCTGCTGCGCCAGATCGGCGGCCTGCTGCAAAGTAACCTGCGCCTGCGGATACTGGCTGATGAGCAGCTGATATTGACCGGCGGCCAACCACGCTCGCGCCTGCCACAACCTCGATTGCGTTCGATCAGCGGATATGCGCAGCTGCTCAATCCGATCGGCCTCGGCAGCCCGATCGCCCGTCACGGAGTAAAAGGCGATCTGACGACGCAGCACTTCGCACCGCGCGTCATCATCGGCCACTAGCGACATCAACTGTTCCAGATCAGCCCATTGCGCGGCGCGCTCACCGCGTCGATGATAGATGCCTTCACGCAAGGCCAGCATCTCAAATCGATCAGAAGTGGTGTCCAATTCCAGCGTGCGCTCGATGATGCTCAACGCTTCCGTATCCGCATACAGATTGATCAACCGATAGGCAGTGCGCCGATAGTAAGTCACGGCGCGTGATGGTTCGCCGCCGCGATCGAAATGCAGCGCCAACTCGCCGCTGATCTCCGCCAATCGATCGGCGTACAACTCCTCCATGACCTGTCCCACGCGGCGATGTCGATGATTGCGCCGATCGAGCGGCAGATCGGCGTACAACGTCTGGCGGATCACGGCGTGCGCGAAGGCATAATCGAATTGTCCGTGACTACCCGCATCGTGCACCAATCGACGATCGAGCAATTCATTCAATGCATCCAGCACGCTCGCTTCATTCCAGCCGCCCACCTCGCGCACCAGTTCCGTCGAAAAGATCGGTCCGGCTACGGCGGCGATCTCGGCCACCGCGCGGGCCGTCGGGCTGAGCTGATCCAATCGGCTGGCGACGATGGCCCGCAAACTCTCCGGCAGCGTGCGTTTTGCCTCACGCTCGATCTGATCGATCCGGTTGACGTCCGCCGATCGATCACCATCCAGCCACGACTGCGTCAGGAGATTGACGAATAAGGGATTGCCCTCGCTGGCCGCCCACAGGCGGGCGGCCAACTGCGGCAGATGGCACGTATCCGCCGCGGACGGCGTCACCACCGCCAGCCAATCGGCGATAGCGTTGGTCGACAGGCCCGTCAACGCCACGTGATCGGCCAGCGCTTCTTTCTGCAGGCGACGACGAATGTGCCGCAGCGGATGGCCGCGCGGCGTTTCTTCCTCGCGATACGTCGCCACGATCAACAGTGGCCCACCGGCAGCGCGGCGCACCAGAAATTCGATCAGCGATAGCGTGGCTTCGCCCGCCCATTGCAAATCTTCCAGCAACAACAATACCGGTCGAGACCGCGCCAATTTTTCAAAGCACGCGGCCAGCGCATCGAACAGGCGCAATCGTTCGCGCTCCAGATCGAGCGCGGCTAACGCGGGCAAAGTGCGGCGTTGATGCAGTTCCGGCAGCAGCGCGGCGATGGCGGCCAGCCGCACGGGTTCAAGGTTCAGCGTCAGCACCATGGGCAATGCGGCGCGACAGGCTTGCACGATGGCCTGATACGGCTGCGTTTCTTCCGGCGAAGTCTGCCCGTGCAGCACGCGCCCACCTTGCGCTTCGGCAATCAGGGTCAGTTCGTGCGCGAGGCGTGATTTGCCAATGCCCGCCTCGCCGCCGATCAGCAGCAGTCCGCCGTAGCCGTGCGCGGCGCGACTCCAACGGGCTTCCAATTGCTGTCGCTCGATCTCGCGCCCGACAAATGGCCTGACGTCTGACGATGTGATCGGCGGGGCGTTTACGGCTCGATCGGTGGCAAGATCGATCGCGGCCGGTTCTTCGATTCGCAGGGTATTCTGCACGATCTGCTCGTACACTACCTGCGTTTCCGGCATGGGCACAGCCGCCAGTTCCTGCTGCACCAGCTGCGCAAATCGCTCGTATTCGTGCAGCGCCCCGGCGCGATCACCGGCTTCGTAGCGCAGCGCCAGCACCTGTCGCACGATGTCTTCGCGCAGTGGATCGCGCATCAGCAGCTGTTGCGCATATCCGATCGCTCTGGCGTAATCCCGGCGCGAGCGGTGACTGGCCATCAACTGATTGATGTCAGACACGTAGAGTTCGCGCAGCCGCTCGCGCTCGAAGAACAGCCAGTCTTCACACACGCTTTCCAGCAAGTCACCGCAATACAGGGCCACAGCTTGCGACAAAGTCTGGAGGTCAGCACTGAGGCGCTCAAATTCGGCCACATCCAACCATAGCGCGGCTTGCAGGTTCCAGTGCAAGGCGCGGCTGGTGCTGATGATCCAGGGGACATTGGTTTCCGGCAAAGCGTGGACTAGCTGATGCAGGTGGCGGCGCAGATTGGCGCGCGCAATGTTTTCGCGTTCATCGGGCCACAGAGCAAACGCGACCTGTTCACGGGCGATGGGCCGCGCGCGATGTAACAGCAAATGGGCCAGCAGCGGCAGGGTCTTAGGCGGCGCGTTGAAGCGCAACGGCGTGGAGCCGAGCAACAGCGAGGGTTGACCCAATAACGAGATGCGAAGCATACACGCTCACAATCGACCAATCATAGGCCTGATTGTAGGCAATTGCAGTCAAAACGCAATAGGCAAAAGGAACCTGGCCGGGCGCCAGGCGGGACGCATTCGTGATCTTCTGAGTTATCAGGCTTTCAGGCGCGGCAGCAAGCGGGGCACGCGGCGTTGATAATCGCGATAGGCGTCGCCGAACTCGCGCACCAACTTGCGCTCTTCAAAGATCGATCCGATCCAGAAGTAAACGTGGATGCCCGCGACCAACGCCAACCGATTGAGCGTCATCGGCGAGACGAGGTACAGTATGATGAGTGACATCGTGTAGAGTGGATGGCGCACGAAGCGATGCAGACCAGAGGTAACCAGCCGGGCCGTCGAGGTGGACTCGATCGTGGTGTTCGCGGGCGGCTCGATGATCTGGCGCAGCCCCGCAAAGAACGCCCAATCCATTTGATACACGCTGTACACCAGGCCCAGCGCGGCCAGACCTTGAATCAATAGCGCGATGGAATCGAGCGGCGCGGGAAAGCGATACAACTCCACATCGGGCAGCGTCCACGCCAGGTAGAGCGCGGGCGCGATCGCGACAAGGGCGATTGCGTTGAAGATCAGTCGATAGGCGGCCTCGGCCACGCGCGCGCCCAGCAGGCGTGACGCCAGCGCCTTAGCGCCGTGCGAGGCCAGCGCAGTGTGGATCACGGCAAAGACGATCAGGGCCGCCCAGATTTGCAGGACTTCACTCATGCCGCGATTGTATCACGCCTGAGATCACCTTGACTCACAAGAACACAGATTACAGCAGAGTCGGCTCCATGCGAAGCTTCCCCGCCGGACACGCGGGTGTAGGAGCCGCCTCTGCTCTTGTACGGTGATCTACTCTGACTCGCTATTCGCGGTCTGGCTTCTTCTTGCCGTCTTCGTCGATGCGCTTGGGTGAGGGTGGCCCAAACAACTGCCCCTCGATACGGCGCAGCACTTTGGCCCCGCGTGAACGCGCGGCCGCCAGCGGATAGATCGCAATCCGCGCCGCGCGCAGCAGCAGATTGGGCTTGTACAGAGGCTCCGGCACGCCCCATTCAATGGTGGCCGCAGCCCACGTCAGGCCCGCGCCAAAACCCACCAGCACGATCTTATCGCCCGGCTTGATGCGCCCGCATTCGACAGCCTCGCACAACGCGATGGGAATGCTGGCGCTGGAAGTGTTGCCATACCGATCGAGGTTCACAAAAATCCGATCGTCCGTCAACTCCAGCGTGCGCGCGGCGGCCTGAATAATCCGCAAATTGGCCTGATGCGGCACAAACAACTGGATGTCGTCCAGCGTTAAGCCCGCCTTCTCCACCACTTCACGCGCCGCCTTATCGACGACGCGCGTGGCAAAGCGGAATACTTCACGGCCGTTCATCTGAATGTAGTGCTGGCCTTGCTGCACCGATTGAATCGACGCCGGCGTGTGACTGCCGCCCGCCGGCACGATGAGCA
>JAUQXD010000304.1 GCA_030834835.1 Thermoflexales bacterium
CCACACGTGGATCAGGCACTTGCGCAAAATGGGCGGTGAGCGATGTCCTACGTGGTTGCGGCATGGCTGACTCCGGAGTAAGGGATAAGCCATTATCGCAAATCCAGCGCCAGCCAGTCAATTTAGATGCAATTGCCCTACTATCAGCGTGATTCACGATAAGGTCGGATCAGACAAACCGACACACCCCGAGCATCTAGCCCGAGGTGTGTCTTGTTCAATCAACGGCTTCGCTCTACCACGCCGACGTTACTCTGCTTTGCGGCCCGGCTCCGATTTGGCCTGCAAGCCCTGTCGAATCTGCGCCAGCATCGCTTCGGCTTCCGGCGAGCGCGGCGATTGAGTCGTCGCACCGGCTCCCAGACGTTCCGAGAGCAGCATGGCCATCAGCGCTTCCATGATGCTGCCGTTGCTGCCGTCCTGTCCGCCGATCATGATGCGCGGGACAACGTCCACGCCGGCCTGCTGAATGGCCTCGGCAAAGCGGCTGAGCACGGTCTGCGTGACCTGGAACTGCGGCCCGCCATAGGCGCGCACTTGCTCTTCCGTCGCCAGCGCCTGCGCGATACCGATGCGCGCCACCTTCTCCGCTTCGGCGTGGGCCAGCGCGCGAATCTGCGCCGCCTGCTGCAGCGAGCGTTGATACTCGGCTTTACCCTGGTTGCCCAACACCGTGATGCTCAACTCCGATTCGGTCAGGTTGGTCTGCATCTCCGCGCGGGCCTGGGCTTCCTTGAGATCACGCTCCTTGACGGCGGCTTTCTGCTGCCGATCGAACGTCTCCACCTGCTCGGCCGCGACCTGGCGCGAGCGCAGCTGTACGAGGATCGTTTCGATCTGCGTGTCGCCGGGCGCGGACGTCGGGGTGCCGATCAGCACTTCTTCCAACTCCAGGTTGTAATGCGCGAACTTCTCCCGCATCTCCTGACTGGCGACCTGCTGGATCAGGCTGCGCTCTTGCAAGAGTTGAATCAGCGTGCGAGTCTGGCCCACATTCTTGAAGTAGGCCGACACCATCGGGTCCAGCGTCTGTTCCACCAGACGTTTGATGTCGCCGAAGCGCTGAATGACCAGCGGCGCTTTCTGGTAGTCGATGTGGATGACCACCGACAGCGGCAGCGACGGCTCAAAGGCGTCTTTGGTGATCAGCGAGACCTCGGCCAGATTCTCGTCGAAGCGGTGCGCGCCCACCTGATTGTGGATCCACTTCAAGATGATGTTCGTCGTCGGCACGACGATAACCTTACCGGCGTAAGTATTGAACGCGTACTTGCCGGGCAGCAGTGGCACGCTCCACACGCCGCGCTTGTTCTTCTCCACCATCTCGCCGTGGCGATATTCGACGCCCGACAGGTCTGAGCCGATGTCGCCCGTGTACGATACGACCACACCCACGCTGCCCACGTCGATGATCGTTTTCGGGATCAATTCGACTGTAGCAAACAGCCGGTTGATGTAGTACGTGCCTTCGACCAGCACCTGCAGTTGGCGGCCACGATAACCGCCGGCCTGCAAGAACCGATCGGGATCCTGGAACTTATTGTGATAGGTGTAGGCGTCGGCTGGATCATCGCCTACGGTCGGCGCAATGATCTGATCCTGCCCCAGCGAGATGCCATCGTGTACCGTCACGATGCCCACCGAGTCGTCGGTGTCTTTGATCACGACCGGCCGGAAGCCGCCGCGGTCGGCGATGAACTTGGCCATCTGCAGGATGATGGCCGCGTCATCTTTGCCTAATGTCAGCGAGTACACCTTCTCCTCGGTGATGACGACAAACTGCACCAGGTTGATGGCGTAGGTGCCTTCACGCAGGATGCGGCGCTGCGGACCGCGCTGGCCCACCTTTCTCAGGAAGCTTTCCGCATCCTGAAAGTCCGACACGATGGCGTTCGACGCCAGCACCTGCGTCGGTTCGAGCGGCCGGCCGTCGCGCGCGAAGATGTAGCCGATCTTGCCCTGCGTGATGGTGACCAGCGGCATGACGTGGATGCTGTATTGCAGCGGGATCAGATAGTGCAGACCGCCGCGCAGCACCCGGGGCTGATAACCCGCTTCGCCGTTGAGGGCGATGAAGCCGGATTTAACCGAGCCTCTGGTGAAGCTGAAGCGCTTCTCGACAATGCCGATGCGGTTGTTGGGGATGAAGCGAATCCCCGACAGGACAAACAACAGCAATACTAAACCCAACAGCGCGATGAGGACTACGGATAGATCGGGCACGGCTAACTCCTTGTAGACTGAAACCGGTTGGCAGACGTGCGCCCTTCAGCCGGTGCTGCGGCGGTGTCTGTCAATGCGGCCCCAT
>JAUQXD010000025.1 GCA_030834835.1 Thermoflexales bacterium
CCGGCCAGCTCGTTCGGCTGATCGGCGATCAACATCGCATCGCACGACTGCCAGCCCGCCGACAACATGCGAGGATCGCGCGGATAGACGACGCGCATCTCGCGCGGCAGGCGCGCTGCGCGAAAGTTCACGGCAATCTGACCGTCTGACAGACGGCTGTCCATCTGCCACACCTGATCGGTGACGAACGACGGATCGAGCGTGAGACAGCGTTTCAGATCGGTGGCCAAAGCCGGACGAATAATCACTTGAGTCATAGTGTGCTCATTCTACCACTATCACGCTGACCAGCGCGTCTACGGTTGAATGATCACCGGCACGGAGCACGCCGGCGATTCATTGCCCGTATTATCGACCACGATCAGGCTGATGATGTAGGTGCCGGGGCTGGCCAGCAAACTCGCCCCGTCGATATCGCCCAGCACGGCGTCCCGGCGCGGCTCGCGCACCACCTCGCCCACCGTCAGCGCCACATCGTTCGTGGCCGGGCCTTTCAGAGTGAATTTGTAGAAGGCGAAGTTTGGCGCATCGGCTGTGCCGCGCAGTTGAATCGAGCCGTTAAACGTCTGGCCGGGCGCTGGCGCAACCAGCTGCACATTCGGATCGGGACATGAGGCAGGCGGCAACGGCGGTGGAGTGAGAGTTGGAGTCGGCGATTCGGCCGCTGGGGGCGTCGCTTCGATCGGTGCGGGCGCCTGGCCGGTCGGCGTCAACGTGGGCCGCGGCGTGCGCGTCGGTGAAGGCTGCAACGTCGGCGTGGGCGTTTCCGTTGTCAGCGTAAACGGCGGCGTGGGCGTTGTCTCAGGCTGAGCTGTCGCCAACGTCGGCGCGACAAACGTGGACAAGATATACGTCGCCCCGGCCAACAGGCCCAGCACAAAGATCATCAAAACGCCGCGCGAGGCCCGGGCATTCGCCGCCTCGCGTTCCAGCGAGTAAAGCGATTGTTTCCGATCCAGGCGCGCGGCGAGTATCTCGCGAAGATACAACACACTACCAACCACGCACGCCAGATAGATCAGGCCGGCGTAATTGGCCAGAATTTGCAGAAAAAACACCATAGGCGATTATGCCACCCGCAGGACCCCGCGAATCAGCGCGGTCAATTTGGGCACAATCGACTGGCCGGCCGCCAGCACCTCTGCGTGCGAGGTCTCTTGCATCACGCCCGGTCCCGACAGCGCGTTGCTGATGCCAGAGAGACCCAGCACGCGCAATCCGCCATGCCGCGCCGTAATCGTCTCGGGCACCGTTGACATACCCACCGCATCCGCGCCGATGAGACGCAAGAACTTGATGTCAGCCGGCGATTCAAAGCTTGGACCGGCCAGGCAAATGTACACGCCCTGCTTCAGATCGATCTGCCGCTCGGCGGCCACCTTCAGCGCCGCGGCTTGCAGCCCGGCATCATACGGCTGCGACATATCGGGGAAGCGCGTGCCCAGCGATTCGTCGTTGGGGCCGCGCAGCGGGTTCTGCCCCGCCATGCCGATCAGGTTGATGTGATCCGTAATCAACATCACATCCCCGGCGGCAAACGCCATATTCAGGCCGCCCGCCGCATTGGTCAAGATCACCGTATGGATGCCCAACAACTGCATGATGCGAATGGGGAACGTCACCTGCCCCATCGAGTAACCTTCATAGTAATGAACGCGGCCCTGCATCACCAACACCGATCGGCCTTCCAGCCGCCCGACGAGCATACGGCCTGCGTGGCCCTGCACCGACGAGATCGGGAAATGCGGAATGTCCGCAAAGGGGATGCTGACGGCATCTTCGATCGCTTCGGCCAGCGGCCCCAGGCCGGAGCCCAGCACCAGGCCGAATTCAGGTTGATGGTGAATGCGGCTGTGAATAAGCGCCACCGCTTCTTCAATTTGAGCCCGCGTTACGTAGTCTGGCACACTAGGTCCTTGAGGTTAGATTTTCGCCAACAGCCTGGCTTTGGCCGCCTGATACTCGGCATCGCTGATTGCGCCCGATTTGCGCAGATTATCCAGTTCCGCAATTCGCTTCAGCGGATCCTCATCTTCGCCCGTGCCGCTACCCGCCTTAGGCTTCACCCCGAGCAGTTCGCCTGCAACCGGCACGGCGGGCGGGCGCAGGTCTTCGATATCGGGATCGTGCATGGCCGCTTTGGCATCCAGCAGCGTCGTCTTGAAGGTAATGGGATGCGCCAGCCGCTTGAGCAAGTTAACGCCCAGGTCGCTGCCGGTCACGATCTCCAGGTCGCCATAACCCAGGATGCGTCCCAGAAACGACTGCGTTAGAACAATATCGTTCACTTTTTCCAGTGACGAATCCGTGGTCTTTTTGTTGACAATGCCTTCGGTCTGCATGACGCGGTGACTGGTCACCAGGTATTGCTCAGCTTCCCACTGAATGAAGTCCCAGCCGAAGCGACCCACCGGAAAGAGCAGCGTAAATAGCAACAGGCTCCGCACTATTGGCAAAAACTCAAGGTTCTTGTTGTTCTCAATGACGGGCCCCAATACCGGCCCCCATAGCAACAAGATAACAATGATCAAGAACAGATTGACCAGCAGCGACATCAATAGCGTTGTCCAATGTTTACGCTCGATGATGAGGATTTTTTCATTTTTGCCCATCAGGCTCTCAACGTAACCCATCTTGATCTCCTTCAGGCCAGGTGTGATTTGAAAAGGCTAGACTTCAGCAGCCAGAGTTGGCTGGACTTCAACGGCCGTTCCCGGCTCAGACACGGTCTCGGTTGCGACCGGCTGCACATAAATCTGCGTCGTCGAGATGTTGGCGTGGCCGAGCCGGCGTTGAATATCGGGCAGGCTGGCTTTGTTGTCACGCAGCATGTGTGCCGCAAATGAATGCCGCAAGGTGTGCGGCGTCACCTCATACTGCAGGCCCGCTTTGGCCGCATATTCTTTAATGATCAGCCACATCCCCTGCCGCGTCAGCGATTGGCCGCGCTGATTCAGAAACAGGGCGGTCGGCGCCGGATCACTCTTGACCAGGCCCGGCCGACCACGCTCCACATACACCTGCACCGCCAGTTCGGCGGCCTGGCTGATAGGCACCTGTCGCTCTTTGCCGCCCGATTGGCCGCCGGCATGGCCGCGCACATACACGCAGTCCTGCATCAGATCGATGTCGCCCATTTGCAGCGCCACCAGTTCAGAGACGCGCATGCCGGTCGCATAGAGCAGTTCCAGCAGAGCATGATCCCGCAGCACTTTGGGTGAGTTGCCGCTGCCCGGCGCACTCAGCAATCGTTCCACGTCCGCGCTGGTCATCGTTTTGGGGGTGCGTTTGGCGATTTTGGGCGTTTCCAGCCCTATCGCCGCATCAGCCTCAATCGCGTGACTGGCGGCCAGATAATTGAAAAATGATTTGATGGCGGCAATTTTGCGCGCGACTGTCGAGGCAGCCACCGATTTAACGGCGCCACGCCGCTTGATCACCTGCACGGTCCGCAGATGTGCCACAAACTCGCCCAGCACCTCGGTGGAGACTTCCGGCCACGCGCTTACCGGCGGCTGACATTGCTTCAGCCAATCCACCAGCTGACTGAGGTCGTTACGATAGGCCGACACGGTATTGCGCGCGTAATTGTCGGCTGCCGCCAGGGCTTCCAGGAACCGATCGAGTTCGTCCTCAAGCCGCAGCGTTGAATCGGGTCCTGATTGGGCTTCGCCTCGTGCCAGTTCGTCCATTGTCTCAACTCCATCTTCACAGAACGTAGCCCGATTATAACAAGGGTTGCCATAAAATCAAAATCAGCGGATGAACATGGCGTCGCCAAATGAGAAAAATCGATATTTCCGCTCAATGGCTTCAGCGTAAGCCCGATCGATATTGGCCTTGCCCGCCAGCGCGGAGACCAACATGAGCAGCGACGATCGGGGTAAATGAAAATTGGTAATCAACCCGTCGATGGCGCGGAATTCAAAACCGGGATAAATGTAGAGAGCGGTATCACCGGTATATGCCGCGCAGGTGCACGCCGCCAGCCCGTGTCGGGCGGCGGTCTCCAGCACGCGCACCGAGGTGGTGCCAACGGCGATGACGCGACGGCCAGCGGCCTTAGCCGCACGCACCTGCGCGGCAGTCGCTTCGGAAAGTTGAACAAATTCGGTATGAATGTGATGCTGCTCGATGTCTTCAGTCTCAACCGGCTTGAACGTATCCAACCCCACGTGCAGTGTGACGTAAGCCACGTCAACGCCGCGCTCGCGCAACCGATCGAACATGCGCGGCGTAACGTGCAGGCCCGCCGTCGGGGCCGCCGCCGAACCGGGCGGGTGCGAATAGATGGTCTGGTACCGTTCCGGATCGCGCAGCGGTTCGTGGATGTAGGGCGGCAGCGGCATCACGCCCAGC
>JAUQXD010000026.1 GCA_030834835.1 Thermoflexales bacterium
TCCAAAACTATTGATCTTTGGTGAAGATGTCGGCGTGAAAGGCGGCGTGCACGGCGCAACGACAGACATGCAGTTGAAGCACGGCGCGGATCGCGTCTTCGATACCTCGTTGAACGAAGATGGCATCATCGGCCGCTCGGCCGGGTTAGCGTTTGCGGGGCTGATGCCCGTGCCAGAGATTCAATTCCGCAAGTACGCCGATCCCGCGATGGAGCAGATCAACAACATCGGCACACTGCGCTGGCGCACGCTGGGCAAATTCGCCGCGCCGATGGTGGTGCGCATCCCGGTCGGCTTTGGCCGCAAGACCGGCGATCCGTGGCACAGCGTCAGCGGCGAGGCGGTTCACGCCAAGAGCATCGGCTGGCGCATCGCCATTCCGTCGAATGCGGAAGATGCCGTCGGCCTGTTGCGAACCGCGCTGCGCGGGAACGATCCGACCTTTTTCTACGAGCATCGTGCGCTGCTAGACACCGCGCCCGCGCGCAGGCCATATCCCGGTGACGACTACGTGCTGCCGTTCGGCGTGGCGAACATCGTGCAAAGCGGCAACGACCTCACGGTGGTCACGTGGGGGGCGATGGTCCATCGGTGCGCGGAAGCGGCAGCGGTGGAAGCCGCCGGTAGGGGCGAGGTCACCTCGCCCCTACATGGAATCGAAATAATCGACCTAAGAACGATCGTGCCTTGGGATCGATCAACTGTGCTAAAATCAATCGCGAAGACAGGCAAATGTCTCATCGTGCACGAGGACGGTATCACGGGCGGCTTCGGTGCAGAGATCGCGGCGACGATTGCGCAGGAAGCGTTCTTCGATCTGGATGCACCCATCGTGCGCGTGGCGACACTGGATGTGCCGATTCCGTACAACGCTAATCTGATGCACGCCGTTACACCGACGGTGGAGAAGATTCGGGCGGAGATGGAGCGGTTGATCAGGTTGTAAATCATCACGCACCACGCAACACGAACCGCGCAGAATGCAAGATGCAGGATGTAAGTAGGCTGGTTTGGCGGACGCAATGGTAGCCACTCAAATCAACTGCCGACAATGCGCGGCGCCGCTGGCGGTGGAGCAGGGGATGCAGTTTGTCACCTGCACGTCCTGCGGCGCGACGAACTTTGTGGACAAGTCGCGGGCACTGTTTCACTATCAGGTGCGCACGACTATCAAGGAAGACGGCGCGCTGTCGGCGCTGCGGCGCTGGATGGCGGGCAATGCCACGGTGAAAGGGCTGGATCAGCGCGCCAAGATCGGCACACCGTCGTGTGAGTATTTCCCCATGTGGCTGGTGCGGGCCAATCAAAACGGCGCAGAGCGTGTGTTGTTGAAACCGGCGGCGGCGTTGTCGGTCAGCGAACTCACGCAACTGAATATCCCCGCGGCCGATCTGGTGCCCTTCGATTCGAGCGCACCGGCGGCGGCGATTGCGCCCACCGTGCCGTTCGAGATGATGCAGCAGTGGCTCAGCGATGATCAGAAACTGTCGCCGGAGATGATCCGCGAGACGGCGCTGGTGCATCTGCCGATCTATCTGTGCAAATACGACTTCAACGGCAAGCGCTTCACGGCGGTGGTCGATGCGGCCACGAGCAAAGTGTTTGCCAATGTCTTCCCCGCCAAATGGGAAGTGCCTTATCTAGCGATCGGCGGCGCGTGCTTTGCCGCCTATTTTGTGCTGACGCTGTTATCGTTGTTTGTGAGTTTTGCCATCTTCGTCATTGGTGCGCCGATTCTCGCCATCGTGTTTTTTGCACTGGCGGCCACTGTCTCTGCGACGGTGTAATCATGACTGATCAAACGAAGGGTCTAACGTGTCCCAGTTGTGCGAGTGCGGTGCCCGTGCCCGATGGTGCGCGCATCGTGACGTGCCCGGCCTGCCAGCAAAAATCGCTGGTGCAAGGCGAACGCGGCGTGCGGCGCTGGCAGGTACGGCGCAAGATCGATCGGACGCAGGCGGTTGAAACGGTGACGCAGTTTTTCAACGGCATGAACAAGGCCATCGGTCTAAAGCAGCAGGCTGAGATCAAAGAAGTGTTTCTGGCCTATCTGCCGTTCTGGCGCGTCGATGCGTATGTGGCGGGCTGGCGGCTGGGCCGTGAGAAATCCGGTGACAAGAGCACGCGCCCCGTCGAAGCCGAAGTGCTGGAAGAGATGCAGTGGGCGGACGCCGCCGCCGATGTGTCCGAGTTCGGCGTGCAGCGCATCGCCATGCCGCATACCGGTCTGGAGCCGTTCAATCAAGATGTATTGAGCCGCGAGGGCATGGTGTTTGAGCCGTCGGAGTCGTGGACGGAGGCGGCGGCTGAGGCGGCCGATCACTTCACGTATCGAGCGCGCGGCAAGAAGTCGCTGACGCAGACGCATTACGAGAAATTCCACGTGCTGCGTGAGAGACTCTCCATCGTGTATTATCCGCTGTGGGTGGTGCGCTATCACTATCGTAAGCGCAACTATCAGGTGGTGGTGGATGGCGTGCAAAACAAGGTGTTGTACGGCAAAGCGCCCGGCAACATCTTGTATCGGGCCGCGGCGCTGGTGGGTGGCATGTCGATCGGGAATCTGCTGCTGGTGCATGGCACGGCCTTTGCGTTTCAGGCTTTAGCCGTGATGGATAGCAGCGACAGCGATGCGTGGTGGTTCCTGTTTGTTCCTACGATTATCGGCCTGGTCGCGATGGCGGGTGGCTATCGCGCTTTCCGGTATGGCGAAGAAGTGGAGCAGATCGATCAATCAGCCAAAAAAGCGGCCTCGACCAGACAGGCCAGCGATGTGATGAGTTCGCTGCTGGGTTCGGGCGGCGATATGCTGAGCGAAGTGACGAGGTTGCTGAAATGAAATTGATCGCACTGCGATGTTCATCGTGCAGTAACGCCCTTGCGCCCAATGATGACGATCTGGTGATCGCGTGCGGCAACTGCGGTGCGGCCATTGCCATCACCGATGAAGGTCTGCAACCGATTGAACTCCGGTTTTCAGTAAGTGGAACGGCTGCGTCGCAGTATCAGCCGTGGTGGGTGTTCGAGGGGCGCGTGCAGATCAATCGGCGCGAGGCGCAGAGCGGCAATCGACGTGAGGAAGCCATCCAGTTCTGGTCGCAGCCCCGATCGTTCTTCGTGCCCGCGTGGGAGTTGTCGTTGCAGGCGCTCAAGCGTGACGGGCTGGAAATGCTGAAGAGGCAGCCTCAATTGCAGGCTGGAACGCGACCCGCGCAAGTGCGGCTGTCGCCCGTGGTGGTCTCGGCGGAAGACGCGCGCCGCATGCTGGAGTTTCTGGTGTTGTCGCTGGAGGCGGCGCGCGCGGATTGGCTGAAGACGATCGACTTCAAGGTTGAGGTTGGTGAGCCGGTGTTGTGGGCGCTGAGTAGTCGTTGATCAGGAGGTACGCGATGGGTACGGCCAATGTTACCGTAGAAGAAGTTGTGTCAGCCTTGCGGCGAGTGCCGTCTCAAAAACTACCGGAGGTTCTGACGTTCATTGAGTTTTTAGAATATCAGGCGGAGCACAGCGAAGTTGAACTTGATAACACGTCGGAAGATGCGGGCCTGTGGGCGGCGGTGGAAGCCAATCACGCCTATAAAGCTAAACATCCAGGCGAGATGATCATTCACGAGTCGGCAGACGATTTCCTGGCGGATACGTCTGATCTATGACGCCGTCAACGACGCCGTATCGCATCACCTATACCCGATTTTTCCGGCAGCAACTTGCCGGATTGCCGGGCCACATCAAGAGTCTGGCACGGCAAGAAATCGCGGCATTGAGCGCGATACCGCGTCCCAGGCACAGCCGCGAACTGGCCGGACATCCCGACTGGTTTCGGCTATGGTTGGGGCGTGATTTTCGTCTGGTCTGGCATGTCGATGATGAAGCGCGAATCGTCGAGTTGGAGTATGTGGGCATCAAATCGCCCGAACTGTACGAACAGTTGGGGTTGGGGCGGTCCACTGACTAGACGATCCAGCGTATGGACGGCAGATATGGCTATCCGCCGTGAGCATCGTCATAGTTCCACCACTACCGACTTTCCGTTGTAAGTGACCTTGTCCCCGTTGACGAGTTTACGTCCTCGCCGCGTTTCCACTTTGCCGTTGACGCGTACTTCGCCGTCTTGAATGACGACCTTGGCGTGCCCGCCCGTATCCACCATGTTTTGCCACTTGAGAAACGAATCGAGTTTGATGAAGGTTTCTTCGGTCATGGTTGTCCGTGAGGAGCGACGAGGGATGAGTGACGAGTGATACGTACTGCGTGATGCGTCATGCGTCATGCGTCATGCGTGGTGCGTGAAAGGCGATTATCTCTTCACCGTGTCAGCCGGTCGCCTTGTCAGATTTGATCGGCAGTGTGAACTGAATGAGTGTGCCTTTGCCTAATTCACTCGTCGCGCCGATGGTGCCGCCGTGGGCCTGCACGATGCTTCTGGCGATGGCTAAGCCTAAGCCAGAGCCGCCGCTTTCCCGCGAACGCGATTTATCCGCGCGATAGAAGCGCTCGAACACGTGCGGCAGGTCGTCGGGCGGAATGCCCGCGCCCGAATCCGCCACTTCGATGATAGCCTGGGCGTTATCGCGGCGTAGCCTGATATTGATCGAGCCGTCGCCGGGGGTGTGGCGCAAAGCATTGGCAATCAGAATCCCGATGGTTTGCTGAACCCGATCGGGATCGATTTCGATCGCGGGTAATGAATCAATCGAGGCTGCGGTCAAGGTCACGCGCTGCGTGGCCGCTTCGGCTTGAAACGACGCGAGCGTAGTTTCGATCAAGCGGCCAAGATCGATGGGGCGTTTGGTCAGCGGCAGTTGACCCGCTTCGGCCAGGGCCAGCGTGCGCAGGTCTTCGACGAGGCGCGTGAGCAAGTGAACCTGATTAAGCACGGGTTGCAGGTGTTCGGCATCAGGCGGATAGACGCCGTCCAGCATCGCTTCCAGGTTGCCGCGCATCACGGCCAGCGGCGTGCGCAGTTCGTGCGCGATGTCGGCGGTCATATCGCGGCGCAGCGCTTCGGCTTTCTGGAGCGAATCAGCCATGACGTTGAACGTCGCGCCGAGTTCGGTGAGTTCATCATCGCCCAGCCGCGAGGGCTGTGCGGTAGTGGCGACGCGGGCGCTGAGATCACCGCGGGCCAGAGAATGGGCCGCGTGGCTGAGCTGATCGATCGGGTGGGTGATGGCGCGAAAGACGACGAAACCGATCACGAGCGCGGCCAGCAGTGCGACTCCGCCGCCGATCAGCACCGCTTGATTGATGCGATCGAGCGTGCGCTGCTGCATTTGCGACGGACCGTGCATCGCGCCTTGACCCTGGCCCATACCGCTGCCCATCATCATGCCCTGGTCCTGGCCCATCATGTACGACATCAATTCCTGATTGGTGATCTGATTGGCGATCACGATGATTGCGCCGAGGCCGATGGCGACGACGAGCGCGAAGGAGAGCATGAGTTTCCAGAAGAGGCTAAGTTTCATCTTGTCATCTCTTCATTGAACTTGTAACCAATACCGTATACCGTCAGAATGTACGTCGGGTTGCGCGGATCGTCGCCCAGTTTCTGGCGCAGATTTTTGACGTGCACATCGATGCTGCGTTCGTAGCCTTCGTAGGCTTCGCCCTGTGCGGCGTCGAGCAGTTCCATGCGTGAGAAGGCGCGGCCCGGCTGAGCGGCCATAGCCTGCACCAGGTTGAATTCCATCGGGGTGAGATCGATCAATCGGGCAGCGAGATGGACTTCGTGTTTCACTGGATCGATCACGAGTTCGCCGATCGTGATCGACGCGGGTTGATCGACTACGACGCTGTTTGATCGACGCAGGACGGTGCGCACGCGCGCCACGACTTCACGCGGGCTGAACGGTTTGACGATGTAGTCGTCCGCGCCGATTTCCAGGCCGATGAGTTTGTCGGTCTCGTCGACGCGCGCGGTGAGCATGATGACGGGCGTGTTGCCCTCGCGGCGAATGGCGCGGCACACGTCGAGGCCGTCCATTTTGGGCAGATTGAGATCGAGCACGACAAGGTCGGGCTTTTCGTGGCGAAAGACGGCCAGCGCGTGTTGGCCGTCTGAGGCGGTGACGACGCGGAAGCCGCTTTGTTCCAGATAAGCGCGCACCACTTTGACGATCTCAAGTTCGTCGTCGACGACGAGAATCTTCTGGCTCATGAAAACTATCTTACCACGGAGATCACGAAGGAACGAAAAGGGCGACCCCGTGAGGTCGCCCCAATCATCGATAGTGAAGTTTAACCTTGCGGGCCAGTCGGCTGCGCGTAACCGCGACCACCCATCATGCCTCGTCCTCCACCCATCATCCCACGACCGCCCATCACGCCGGGCTGCGCGCCCGATTGGCCGTTGTGCATAGGACAATCGCCGCTGCCGAAGTTGGGCATGGATTGCATGCGGCTCTTCATGAAGTCGGCCTGCTCTTGCGTCAACGTGCCCGCCGCGACGAGCTTATCCAACTCGGCGTTGCGCGCGGTCGTGGCGACTTGCTGCAGCGTCTCCAATGACACGCCCTGTGCTTCGGCGATCTGCGCCAGCGTCTGCGTTTGCAGGGCGGTGGTCAGCGCGTCGTAGGTCATATCGAGTTCGGCGGCGATGGCCGTCATCACGGCTTCGTGCATGCCACCGTCGGCCATCATCGCGCCGCGCATGGCGCCCATGTTACCGCCCATCATTTGACCGCGATCCCCCAGCATGCCGCCGGGCATTTGCCCGCGACCGCCGTAGGGCATTGTGCCGCTATAGGGGCAGGTGGCGCCGGCCGGGCACACGCCGGTACCGGGCTGCGCGGGCGGGTTGCCGTTTTGAGCATAGGCCACCACGACGTTGCCGATGAGAATCACGGCGACGATGGTTGCGACTAAAATGAAACCTTTCTTCATGTGTTGCCTCCAGATTGCGTATTGTATTTGGGCTTACGGTCTAACTATAACAAGGACTTGTTAAGAACTTGTGAGGAAGCAGTAGAGGGGGTGTGAAGAATGGTTGATCGGTCAATTGGTCAACTGGTAATCGGTCAACCAATTGACCGATTACCAGTTACCAGTTACTTTTTACCCGTTGACCCGGCCGGCGCGTCTTTGTCGATCTTTTCAAAGCGGGCGATGAGCTGCTGCGGGCGGATGCGCAGGCCTTCGTTCAGGCGCGCCGTGGCGAGCTGCACGTACTTCTCGAGAGTTTCGTAGCCGACAAATTTGCGACCTAATTTCTTCGCTACTTTGGTGGTCTGGCCGGAGCCGGTGAACGGGTCGAGGATCAGTTCGCCCTTGTATGAATACAGTTGAATCAGGCGATGCGGGATTTCCTCGGGGAACGGGCAGGGGTGATCGAGCTGATCGGGCGGGACCGGCGCGATGTGCCAGACGTTGTTGGCGATGTCGTAGGTGAAGAGCTTGTTGATCGGGTAATCCGATCGTTTTTTCGAGGCGATCGAGCGCTCTTTGTAGATCGGCTCGCCGGGTTTGCGAAAGACCAGGATGTACTCGGTCATGATGTTAGGGTAGTAGTAGCCGGGATATGGCTTCTGGATGGTGACTCCAGCGCGTTTGACGCCAGCCGTACACTTGTGCCAGATGATGTCCTGATGGAACAGCCAGCCCGATCGGGTGAGGCGGGCGATCAGATCGAAAGGCACGGGGTAATGCTGGCCGTTCAGCAGCACGGTGCCGATCACGATGGCGCAGAAGCCGCCGGGTTTGGTCACGCGCAGCACTTCGTGGAAAACCCGATCGAGCCAATCGAGGTAATCGGTGTAGTCGGAATAGCCCTGAGCATAGGCTCGGGTGCGATAATGCTCGGCCTTATTCGTGGCGTGGATGTCGTAATCGATCGCGTTCCAGTAGGGCGGCGAGGTAACGGTCAAGGCTACGCGGTTGTCGCGCAGTTCGGGCATGGTCTCACAAGAATGCTGATAAATCCGGTTCACGCGCTCCAGCCTCCTACATCCAATTTCCAACCTCCAACCGCCAACTCCAACGTCCCCAAGTGTAGCTGAGAACGCCGTGGCTGACAAGTAGAACATTTGGCATGTGTCAAACCACCCATTTAGCACTATGAG
>JAUQXD010000305.1 GCA_030834835.1 Thermoflexales bacterium
GGATGATCGTTTTGACGCTGCTGGGTCTGATGCCGGCATGACGAGTGATGAGTGATGGTTGGAAAATCAAGCAATGATGTGACACGACGAGCGATGTTGAAGTTGAGTCTGGGCCTGTCCAGCGCGTTGTCGCTGTTCGGGTTGGTGAAGTTTTTGGGCTATCAGTCCGCGCCCATCCAGGCCGTGCGCTTCACGCTGAAGCCGCCCGCTGAGTATGCCGAGGGCAGCGTGACGGGCGTGCCGGAAGCGCGGGCGTACATTATGCGCGATGCGAAAGGGCTGTACGCCATCTCCGCAATCTGTACTCATTTAGGCTGCACCGTCAACAAAGCCGGCGAGAATTACGAATGCCCGTGCCACGGCAGCAAATTCAACGGCGGCGGCTATGTGCTGAAAGGCCCGGCGACCGCGCCGCTCGATCGTGTGGAGTTGTCTTTGTCGGGCGATGGCAAGGTGGTGATTGATACGTCGAAGAAGGTGGCCGCGGACGCGAGGTTGGTGGTGTAGATAGGTAAACTGGTATATTGGTAAGTTGGTAAATTAGTGGAGCAGTAGAAACATGACTCGCAATCGGCGACTCAATTACCAGTTGACCGATTGACCAATTTACTAACCTACCAATTTACCAATCTACTAACTACCTGAAATACCGCGCCTTCAATCCCTGCACGTTGACCTCGGTGTGATTCTTCAGGATGTCGAAGAAGTCTTGTGTGGTGATCAGCCGGAATGAGCCGCGCCGATACAGATCGCGCAGGAAGGCGTTGAAGGCATTCGCGCCGATCGTGCTGCGCAGATCGTCCAGAAACACCGCCCCCTGATTGTAGATGCTCGTCAGGTACGTGCGATGATCGCTGAAGTCGGCCGTGCCAGAGTTGAGCGGCTGTGCTGCACGCAGCGTGCCAATGACGGTGTCCCACCACCACTGTGTGTCGGCGGGTGAATACACTTCGTAGTAACGCAGTTCGTTGAACCGCGCAAAGCCTTCATCCAGCCACGGCTCGCGCACCTGATTGTCGCCCACCACACCGTACCACCACTGATGCGACACCTCGTGCGCCGTCACGCGGATCAAGCGATTGCGCGGCGTGCCGTTGTAGTCGGCGATGTCGGTCTCGCCTACGGTGAACAGGCCAGAGAACTCCATGCTCCACGGCCCACTGACTTCCGCCAGCCGCAGCGTCTTGTACGGATACGGCCCGTAAATGGCTGAAAACAAGGTCTTAGCGCGAATCAGCGTTTCAAGCGTGATTGTCGCCAGCGACTGATGCTCCGGCAGCATGAAGACGGAATACGTCACGCCGCCGAAGCGCGTCGTGCTTGCTCGATAGCGCGGACTGGCGATCAGCGCGAAGGTGCGGGCGCGCGGCAAAGCATACTTCCAGATATTCCCGCGCCGATCGAGTTCGCCGCCCCCGACGACGGTGACATCGGCAGGTGCGGTGATCGTGGCAAGGTAGTCTGCGACCTCACTGGCAAACGGATCGCCGATCGGTTCAAATGGCACGTTGACCCAGCCGTCGCGATAGGGCGCCAGCAGCGGATACCAGTAGCCTAAATTGAGGGCGTCGCTGGTGTAAGCGAGATTCGCCGCGGCGAAACTCTGCGCGTTCTCCAACGGCGGCACATTCACCACGAACTTTAGATCGAGCACGATGGCGCGATCGGGTTGGAGGACGGTCGGGAGGGTGACGCGCAGCGCAGTGCCGTTCCACGTGTACGTGATCGGCACACCCGCGACCTCGACGCTGTGTAAATCGAACACGCCCGGCGTATCGGCGGCGGGTACCTTGAAGAGCACGTCGCTGCTCGGTTGACCAGAGCTGTTGGGGAGGGTCACGCGCTGCGCGGCCTCGAGTCGATGCGCGGCGTAATCGATCTGGATGGTGAACTCATACAGCGGGCGTGGCGCGGCGACTTGCGAGACAGGCTGCGACAGGCCGAGCAGGGCGCTGAGGGCGAAAATGATTAGTCGGGACATGCAGCGATTGTAACATGTCCACGTTATTTGGTTGACAGTCCCTTTGAAACCGGATACAATTTTCGGCGTTGAGGCGAATTGTGTTGATCAAAATTTCTAATTCCAGTTTGTGTCAGTGCTCCTGTAGTGGGCGGAGGCGGCGGGCGTCGTCTGCGACGCAGGAGCATACCTGCTGATCGACCGCAGCGCCCGCCGTCTTCCGCGTTACACATCGGATAACGGACGGGCCGCACTCGCGTTGTCGTGACTCACACTGTTGTGTCAGATAACAGCGTTCTGGGCGTTGGCCGGAGCGCTGTTTTGTTTTCTATACTCACATTCTCAGGGAGATGGACATGAAGATCGCAAACGATGTTACCGAGTTGATTGGCAATACGCCGCTGGTGAAGTTGAATCGCGTCACCGATGGGGCGGTGGCGACGATCGCGGCCAAACTGGAATTCTTCAATCCAGCGCACAGCGTGAAAGATCGCATCGGGTTTTCGATGATCGAGGCGGCCGAGAAAGCGGGCTTGATCAAGCCTGATACGATCATCGTGGAACCGACCAGCGGCAACACCGGCATCGCGCTGGCGAGGGTGGCCGCGGCGCGCGGCTATAAGATCGTGTTGACTATGCCGGAGACGATGAGCAAGGAACGGCGCGCGCTATTGCGCGGCTACGGCGCGGAATTGATTCTGACCCCCGGCCCCGATGGGATGGCCGGCGCGATCAAGAAGGCGGAAGAACTGGTCGCGTCTGCTCCGCGTTACTTCCTGCCGCAGCAGTTCAAGAATGCGGCGAACCCGGAGATTCATCGCAAGACCACGGCCGAAGAAATCTGGCGCGATACCGATGGGCAGGTGGATTTCCTGGTAAGCGGCATCGGCACGGGTGGCACGATAACGGGCGTAGGCGAAGTGCTCAAGGCGCGCAAGCCGTCGTTCAAGGCCATTGCCGTGGAGCCGGATGCGTCGCCGGTACTGTCGGGCGGAGCCAAGGGGCCGCATCCCATTCAGGGCATCGGCGCGGGCTTTGTGCCGGCGGTGCTCAACACGCACGTCTATGATGAGATCATCCGCGTAAAGGCCGACGACGCCTTCGACATCGCGCGGCGGCTGGCTAAAGAAGAAGGCTTGCTGGTGGGCATCTCGTCGGGCGCGGCGACGTGGGCGGCGCTGCAAGTGGCCAAACGCCCTGAAAATGCGGGTAAATTGATCGTCGTCATCATCCCGTCGTTCGGCGA
>JAUQXD010000306.1 GCA_030834835.1 Thermoflexales bacterium
CATGACGCGGCTCGAAGCGGGCGCGCTGCGCATCAAGCAAGAGTTGTGTGACATCCAGGACGTGATCGGTTCCGCCCTGGAGCGGCTGAGCGATCGAGTGGACGATCGCCCCGTGACCTTCACCAGTGTGCCCGATCTACCCCTGATTCCGATGGATTTCGTGCTGATCGTGCAAGTCCTGACGAACTTGCTGGATAACGCGATCAAATATTCAGCACAGGACGCGCCGATTGAGATCAATGCCGCGTATGCGGGCGCCTTCGCGGAAATCTCGGTGGCCGATCGGGGTGTGGGCATCCCGCACGATGATCTGGCGCGGGTGTTCGATAAATTCTATCGTGTTCAGAATCCCAACAACGCCGGGGGCACAGGTCTGGGATTATCGATCTGTAAAGGGATCGTCGAAGCGCATGGCGGCTTTATCGTCGCCGAGAATCGCACCGGCGGGGGCACAATCGTCACGATCGGATTGCCGTTGGCCGCGCACAGCGAGGCGACCCGATGAGTGACGCCGAACTGCGAATCCTGGTGGTGGACGACGAACCGCCCATCCGGCGTTTCTTGCGCGCTGCCCTGTCCGCGCACGGCTATCTGATTTTCGAGGCCGTCAACGGCCAGGCTGCCATCGATGCGATGATTTCAAATCGGCCCGATCTGATCATCCTCGATCTGGGCCTACCGGACATGGACGGCATTGAGATCACGCGCCAGCTGCGGGAATGGACGGCCGTGCCCATCATTGTGTTGTCCGTGCGTGAACACGAGACCGACAAAATCGCCGCGCTCGACGCCGGGGCCGACGATTATTTGACCAAGCCGTTTGGCGTGGGTGAACTCTTAGCCCGCATTCGCACCGCGGTACGCCACGCGGCTCGATCGACGACCGAACCCGTTTTCACGCTGGGCGATCTAAGCGTCGATCTGGCGCGGCGGATAGTGACCGTCGCCGGCCAGGAAGTGCAGCTCACACCCACCGAGTATGATCTCTTGCGGTTGCTGGTGACGGATGCAGGCAAAGTGTTGACCCATCATCAGTTATTGAGACGGGTGTGGGGGCCGGGCTACGAAGACGAACTGCACATGCTGCGCGTCAACATCAGCAATTTGCGCCGCAAAATCGAGAGTGATCCGGCGCGGCCGCGGTACATCGTCACCGAACCTGGTGTCGGCTATCGCTTGCGATCCGATCGATGATGGTGGTGGACGCGAAGCGGCGCGCCCACGTGCGGATCGACGGCGATCAACTGGCGTAAACACAACCACCGACCTTTATGGTCGGTGGTTGAAGAGCGGGAGACGAGTCTCGAACTCGCGACATCCAACTTGGAAGGCTGGCGCTCTACCAACTGAGCTACTCCCGCGAGACACTGCGATTCTAGCACGGCCAGTGCTGTGCGTCAACAGCCCGGCTTGCTGCAACTATCACAACTTGCTTGACAAGTCATGCTGATTTTGGTAGAATCCCGGTCGCCTACCGCCGAGGTAGCTCAGTTGGTAGAGCACGCGACTGAAAATCGCGGTGTCCGCAGTTCAATCCTGCGCCTCGGCACTGCGGTGCCAGACAGGACGGGCACCAGACGCGGGAGTAGCTGAGTGGTACAGCGTCTCCTTGCCAAGGAGAAGACCGCGGGTTCGAATCCCGTCTCCCGCTCAAGTGGCTGATGTCTTTCACGGACATCAGCCACTTTTGCTGTCTAATCGAATGGAAGTATCCGCACCCTGACAATGGTACATTCGGTTATGCTTCGTCATTGCGAGCGCTTTTTGCGAAGCAATCTCAGGTTCAGCCAACACGAGATTGCTTCGCTAATGGCGCTCCTCGCAATGACGGTCTGATCTAGACTCAAGCCCTTTGGTATAATGACGCCATGATTCCATCCAGTTGGCCCGTGATCGGACACGATTGGGCGGTTGCCAATCTCGAGCGCGCCGTGCACGAACAGCGGCCCGCGCATGCCTATCTCATCAGCGGGCCGGCGCACGTCGGCAAGACCACGCTGGCGCGCGCATTGGCGCTGGCGCTTAATTGCACATCAGCCAACGATCGACCGTGTGGCGTTTGTCGCGCCTGCCGCCTGATGACCGCCGATAAGCACCCTGATGTGCAGATCATCGCGCCGGATGGCCGCAGCCTCAAGATCGATCAGGTCCGCGCGCTGCAACACGATCTGGCACTCTCGCCGTTTGAAGGCCGCTATCGCGTGGCGATCTTTGATCAATTTGAAACGGCCACCGTAGAAGCGCAAAACGCGCTGTTGAAGACACTGGAAGAACCGCCCGCCTATGCCGTGCTGATCGTGCTGGCCGCCGATCCCGAATTGCTGCTGCCCACCATCGTGTCGCGGTGTCAGCAGATCGCGCTGCGGCCGTTGACGCTGGCGCAGGTGCGCGAAGCGTTGATGTCGCGCTGGCGTGTGGCCCTCGATCGGGCCGACTTGCTGGCGCATTTGTCGGGCGGGCGATTGGGCTGGGCGGTCACGGCTTCACAAGATCAGTCAATCCTGGAAGCGCGAGCCACTGCGCTCGATAATCTGGCGGAACTGTTGAAAGCCGATCGGGTAGCGCGCTTTGCTTATGCAGAGACGCTCACGAAGAAGGACGATCGAACCCGCGCCACGCTCGATCTGTGGCGCACGTGGTGGCGCGATGTGCTGTTAGCCGTCAGTGGAAGCGCGGCGGAATTAGTCAACCTCGATCGGATCGATCACATCCGCGCACTGGCGCAGCAGGTTACGGTGGAGCAGGCCACCGCCGCCGCGGAAGCGTGCGGCCGAGCGCTCTGGCAACTCGATCGCAACGCGACGGCGCGGCTGGTAGTGGAAGTGTTGTTGTTGGATTTGCCGGTGACTAAAGCGTGATGCAGGATGCGTGACAGATTGTTTGTCACGCAGCACGCACCACGCACCACGTTGTGATTTACGCAGGATGCGCCTGTCGATACGCAAGACGCTCTTTCAGCCGCCCCACCACTTCATCGGGCACCGGCACCGACCCCAATTCCGCGTGCGTGGCATCCCCATGAAAGTCGCTGCCACCCGTGACGATCAAGCCATGTTGATCGGCTAACGCCAACAGTTCGGCCTTTTGGTCGTCGCTGTGATCGAAGTAGTACACCTCGACGCCGTCTAAGCCTAAGCCAGCCAACAACGGCACAAGATGTGTGGTGTGCGCGTGGCCGGGATGTGCCAACACGATGACGCCGCCCGCCTGATGGATCACGTCGATCACTTCCCGGGGCTTCAATTCAAGGCGATGGACGTAAGCCGGACCACCGTCTTCGAGATACTTATCAAACGCCTCTTTCGTCGAAGCGACGTGACCCGCTTCGACCAGCGCCCGCGCCACGTGCGGCCGCGCAATCGACTGTGCATCGCCCGCGAAAAAGAGCACGCGCTCCCACTGCACGGGCACGCCCAACTCGGCTAACTTCTTCACCATGCCTTTGGCGCGGCCCACGCGCGCATCGCGAATCTCCAGCAGCTGCTCTTGAAACGCGGCGCTCTCAACATCGCAGCCATAGGCCAGAAAATCCATGTGGCCGATGTCGGTCTCGCTGTTGATTTCCAGGCCGCCGATCACTTCGATCCCCACGGCCGGCCCGGCCTCGATCGCTTCGCGCAGCCCATCGGTGGTGTCGTGATCCGTCAGGGCGATCGTCTTCAAACCGCGCGCGTGCGCCAATCGCACGACCTCGGCAGGCCGCAGCACGCCATCGGACGCGGTACTGTGCATGTGTAAATCAACCTGATTCATGGAACATCCTCATCGAACAAGATGCCGCATTTTACCTTAGCCCGATAATCAGCGCCACCGGCCCGATCGCCAGCAGCCACATCGCCGATTGCAGGCCCACCGCATCGGCGACGCCGCCCAGCAGTACCGGCACGAACAAACTGGAGATGTTTGCCAGCGAGGTGACGGCCACCACCAACCCCGATTGGCCCGGCAGCATCTCAAAGGTCCTGGCGCGCAGAATGGCGTACCAGCCGGCGGTGGCAAAACTGATCACGCCGATCAACACGTATTTGAGCCAGATCACGGGCACGATCAAAAACGCAACATAGGCTATCAACACGGCGACCGCGCTCACGCGCAGCACCCGCACACCCGTCAACCGTTCCAGCACCGGCACCAGCAGTGCGCTGCCGATCAGCCCGGCGATCGTGGACACCGCCACCGCCGCACTCGCTCCGGCCAGGCTTACACCAGCCACATCGTGAAAGTACAGGCCGGTCACCTCAAGCAGTTTATCCAGCATGAAGTCGGCCAGCTCCGTCAAGATCACCCACTTGAGCAGCGACCGCTGCCGCAGCGCGGCCAGCAGATTGCGCGCCAACACGCGAACCGACTGCGGCTCAGCGTGTGCGCCGTCGTGCGAGTCAAACCGCTGTTGAAAGAGCGCGATGGCGAATAGCGCCGCGATCACCGCCAGAGCCACATACGCGCCGCGCCACGCGATGCCGAAAGAAAACAGCACCGTCATCAGCAGCGGTCCGGCCGTTACCCCGATGGAGCCGAGCAGCGTCCAACGCGCCATCGTCTGCTCGGCGCGCGCCGGATCGCGATCGATCAGGGTCGCCTGCGACAGATTAACGTAAGCGCCGCTGGCGATGTATAACGTGCCAAACGCCAGCAACAGCACATCGTAAGTTTGCGCGGCAGCGATGAGCCCCAGGCCGATCGAGGTGGACACAAGCCCGATGAGCACCAACGTCCGGCGATGGCGCGTATCACCCAGCAGGCCCAGCGCGGGTTCGATCAACACGCTGATCAGGCTAGGCAACGTGAATAGCAAACCGATCTGGGTGTACGTCAGCGCAAAGTCATCGCGCAGTTGGGGCAGCGTCGCCCCGTACAGGCCATAGTTCAATTCATCCAACAATTCAACGCCGTACAGCACCATCACCAACAGCGCCGAACCGCGGAGAAGTTTGATTTTAGACAGCATGGCAAAACTCCCTGTTCTGATTAGAGGTCTGGTCGATGTAGCAAAACAACGCGACATCCCAGAAACAGGGAGGAGCGCGAGCGAACGGCTCGTGTTGAGGTGTGAAACAGGTTAAGAGTTAGCGGGGAGGATGGAAGATCATTGTTGCGTCTCGCTAATGATTCTGATTGAAGATCACATACGCCAGGTTTTCGCGCGGATCGCCCTTCATCTCGATCTCGATCACGGGTGACAGCGGTTGACCGTCATCGGTCAGTAACTGCAGATTCCACTTGCCAAAGGCCGGTTTATCACCCAGCGTAAACTCCCAGCCCGACGGCCCATATTGAATGGCCGTGCCGGACGGCAGTGTGCGGCCGTCGGCACCCACGGGATCATCGCCCCACAGACGCAGGATGATATTGGGCTGATGCTTGCGATCCAGCCCGAACACCAGGCCGGCGACTCCGGCCCAGTTGGTGCCGTACAACTGCGCGCGTTGATAGATCACTTCGGCGGTGTAGTTGAACGGCGACTTGGTCACGCTCAAGGTCACGATCGGGGTGGGCGTGCTCGATGGCGTCAGTGACGGCGGCAACGTCGGTCCGGTGCGGCGACCGGCGACCGTCGGCTCAGGTGTGTTCGTCGGTGGCTCGGTCGGCGTCTCAGCGGGCGTCGCCGTCGAAGTCGGCATCGCTGTCGGCGTATTGGTCGGACGCGCCGTGGCTGTTGCGGTGGGTGTCGCGGTAGGCGTACCCGTTGGCTGCGGAACCGGGGTCGGCTCCAGGGCAATCGGGGGCAGCGGATTGAGTGGGAAGGCGGGGAATAACAAGATCGCCAGGTAACAGATCAGCACAATCGGCGTCAGGACCAGCAGGAGCAGCGTCAATTGATTGAACAGTTGGGTGCGATCTTTGACGACCGTGGCCTCATCCGCCTGCGCATCGACGGGTGCTTCGGACTGCCGCGCCTGATTGAATAGACGAATCCGTGATTTTGCCATGACTTAATGATTCCGTTGGAAAATGATCAGCGCCAGATCGCGCGAACAGTCGTTGTACATTCGAAACTTCACCACCGCCGAGGCGGGGCGACCGTTCTCATACACGACCACGTTAAACTCAAAATCGCCCGGCGCGCCGATGTACAATTCGTAGGCTGCGTCGCCGTTATAAAACTTGTTGATGCGCGCATCGCTGCCCGACACAAATACTTTTCTATCTTGCTCGGAAATCGGACCGCCCCAGCCCACCACGGTCACGCCCGGCAACGGCGAGCCATCAACGTTAAGCACCTGGCCGCCCACCCCGCCCCAGTTGCCGCACGCCGCGCCGTAGGGATCAGACGTCAGTACGGGCGCCGTGCTGGTGAACTTAAACGGCGAGCGCGTCGGGATGCGCGGATCGATCGTGGGCGTGGGGATGATCGTCGGCGTGCGCGTGGGCCGCGTCGTCGCGGTCGGCTCGGGCGTAAACGTCGCGCGCGGCCCGATCGGACTGGTCACCACCACCGCCGTCGCCGTCCATGTGGGCGGCAAAGTGCCGGTGGCCGTCGCCGTCGGCGTGAGCGATGCCACCAGCGTGATGCTTTCCGGCCGAAACGGATTGAGCGGGATCTGCGGGAACAACAGGACGATCACGTAACACACCACCACGACGCCCGAAGCGATCAGGGTCAGGGTCGTCAGCCGATTCAGCATCCGGGTGTGTTTCATCGGCCTTAGTGCTCAAAGAAATACGGATCGGGCGGCGGGCAGACATTGGCGATGACCTTGCCTTCTTTGTTGACGCGGATCAAGCCGATCGTCCAGTTGAAGCGCCCGCCTGGATAGATGCCCCACACGCCAAACTGAAACTCGCAGAATGCGCCGCAGTTCTTATTCTTGGGGTCAGCTTCGTCAGCCCAGCCGATCGAGCCCATGCCACTGCCCGGCGGATCGAGCAGCACGTCAAAGTGCTCGTTGGCAGCCAACGCGCGGCCAAACACCCAGGTCACCGTCACGGGATCATACTGCGCGTAATGTTGACCGGGGGGCGGCCCCAGCAGTTTCAGAGTCTTGCACATGTCTTCCGTCGCCGTCGGCGTCACGGTGGGCGTGGGCGTTTCCGTTGGCAGCGGCGTGCGCGTGGGACGCGGCGTGCGCGTGGGCGTCGTCGTCATCGTCGGGCGCGTCGGCGTCGGTGCAAAAGTCACCGGGGGCGTCGCCGTCCAGGTGGCGGGCAACGTTGGCCCGACGGTGGGCGTGGGCGCCAGCGTGGCCAACGCCAGCGTGTACGGCGGAAACGGATTGAAGAACACACCCGGCGCGATCAAGATCACGCTAAAGAACAACAGCGCAAAAATGGTCAGGCCCAGCAGTAACAGCGTCAATCGATCTAACACGCGCGAACGCGCACGGGTGCGGTCCATTGGGTATCCCCTAACTTTATTGGCCGGCCAATCGTTCTACTTGAGCTGCCGCTCGTAATCCGCTTAACCACTGCTCAACGGCCTGCTGCTGAATCTTCAGCAACTGATCGGCGTCTGGCTGACGGTTGGCATCGCGCTCCAACACCTGTACGAGGTGGAAACCAAAGGCGCTTTGAATCACGCCGCTGATCTGCCCTGGCTGCAAGTTGAACGCCGCATCTTCCACTTCTTTAGAGATCAACACGCCACGCGGGAACCAGCCCAGATCGCCGCCGCTGGCCTTAGTCAGCGTATCCTGCGACGACTGCTGCGCCACCTGCCCGAAATCAGCGCCGGCAGTGATCTGCGCCAGCAGCGCTTCAGCCGCCGCCGCCGAATCCACCAGAATGTGGCGCGCATGAATCTGATCGGATTGAGCGCCCAGGCTGGCAATCACGCGATCGCGCATCAGGTTG
>JAUQXD010000307.1 GCA_030834835.1 Thermoflexales bacterium
TTGACCGGAATCACCAACCGCAGCGAAGTATGCGTGGCCGAAAACGCCACCACCTTGTTATCCACCAACCCGGCCGCTTTCGCCGCCGCGATCACGTCCACGTCTTTGATCTTCGCCGCTTTGCCCTTCAACGACACCACCCAGATCGCGCCGTTGCTAACCAGATAAGTTTTCAGGCGCGCGAGTTGTTGAAGTTCCGATAAACTATCAGCGGCGAAGAAAATCAGGTCACTGTCTTTGCGCAAGCGGCCTTTCACGGTGTCCGCCGCTCGATCGATCAGCTGCGCCCAGAAAGCCTCGTCGTCCACACCGATCACCGACACCCGGTGAAACGCCTTCACGCCCAGCTTGTCCAGCAATGGCCTCGTCGAAACCTTCTCTTCACTCGTCACTTTTCACTCGTTACTCATTACGCAGTACGCAGTACGCAGTACGCATTACGTGATACGCACCAGATTGTACACCAGATAAATTGCACTCAACCACATAACACGGCTCTCACAAAGTCGCAGTTTGTCATGCTGAGCGCAGCGAGGCATCTCTTGCGCAGGCGTAGAGACCCTTCGCTACGCTCAGGGTGACGCCCTTTTGGCTACACCTGCACAATTTGCGACGTTTGTAAATGGACTTTGTGAGAGCCCTGACCACATAATCACCGCCGAAGCGCGATTCAGCCACTTCCGTACCACCTCAAACGAGCCGAGGAAGCGCCCCGCTACCGCCAGTCCGAAGAACCACAGCCACGAATTCAACACGCACGCCAGCGTGAACGCGAAACGCGTGGAATCGGCATATGCCAGCGAACTCGTGCCGATCACGCCGATCGTGTCCAGTATCGCGTGCGGATTCAACAGCGACACCGATACCGCAAATATCATCTGCCGCTTGATGGGCCACAGATGCGCGGCTTGATCAATCGTTGTCTTGCCATCCGAGCGCCACGTCATCCAGCCGATATAGAGCAGGAAGCCCACACCCACCACGCCGAGGACAATCTTAATCCACGGCACAGTCAACACCACGGTCGAGACGCCCAGCACCGCAATCACAATTAGCAGCGCGTCGCAGATCGCCGCCGCGATAGCCACCGGCATCGCCCGCCGCAGCTTTGGTTGAGTCGCGCCCTGCGAGAACACAAACACATTCTGCGGACCCAACGGCAGGATCAACCCGAAGGAAAGAAGATAACCGTGAATGAATGCAGAAAGCATAAACGCTGTCGTGCGTCATTGCGAGGAGCGCTTCTCAGCGACGAAGCAATCTACTTGACCATTGGCGAGATTGCTTCGCCGCCGTGCGGCTCGCAATGACACTTACTAACTCACTGGCGCACTATCCAACTATCGCACTCAACACCCAGAACGTGATCATGCCCACCGCAATCGTCGCCAGCACGTTCTTCGTGCGCCACGCGACGACGGTCGCGATCACGCCCGCGATCAAACGCGCATTGTCCAACGACAAACTGAACTCGCCGCCCGGCATCAACAATTCCGGCGCGATAATGGCCGATAGCACCGCGGGAGGCACGAAGCGCAGCGCGCGTTGCACGACCAGCGGAATCTCGATGCGGCCCAGCAGTACGATCGGCAGCAGACGTATGCCGAATGTGACGATGCCCATCGCGAGGATGATTAGCCAGTAGTTCATTCTGATTCTGACGAGTCCCGCAGGGATGCTTCGCGATAACGAGTGACGAGTGAGGAAGATGAACGCGCTTCGATGATCATACCAGCGACAATACCGATGAGTGCCGCCGCCATCAAACCCAGTTTATACGGCAGCGCCGCGCCCACGATCGCAACCACGCTGGCCGCAATCGCCGCGCCCGTGCTCGCTCGATCTTTCAAGCGCGGCACCACCAGCGCAATGAACGTCAGCGCCAGCGTAAAATCCAGCCCCCAACTCTCGGGCACTTGCGCGCCAAAGAAGATGCCCACCGCCGTGCTGAGCTGCCATGTGCTCCACAATGCCAGCCCGGCCCCGAAGTAGAACCAATGCTTGTGCTCAACCGATATTTCAGTTTGCTCGTAGTGCGTAATCGTGACGGCATAGGCTTCATCGGTCAGCAGATAAGCCAGCAGTACCTTCCAGCGCGCGCGCAACGGTTTGACGAACGGTGCGACCGAGGCGCTGTAGAGGGCGTGCCGCAAGTTGACGATGAACGTCGTTAACACAATCACGACGCCCGGTGTGCCAACGGCCATGAGTTGTTGGCCGACGAACTGCGACGACCCCGCACACACGATCGACGACATTGCCAGCGCCACGTCGGCGGGCAGGTGCGCCTGCGTGATCGCCAGCACACCGTAAATCAGGCCAAACGGAATCACGCCGAGCAGAATGGGCAGCTCGGCGCGGACTCCGGCGAAGAACTCGGATCGAGGTGAAGTTGTCAATTGAAGGTGCTCAAGGCTTCGCGGATTGATTGGAATACTCAGCCGGTGCGAAAAACACCAGCATGCTCAAGTCTTCTTCGATCGAATGAAAACGCTGCTCGACGCCGCCCGCCGGCAAGACATACACGCCCATGCTCAGC
>JAUQXD010000308.1 GCA_030834835.1 Thermoflexales bacterium
CACACTTCCACCAGCGCAAACGAGGTATGCCGGCGATGCGCTGAGTCGAACGGCGAGAGGCGCACGAGCCGATGAACCCCGCGCTCTGATCGCAAGTAGCCGTAAGCGTATTCGCCCGTGATCATGAGCGTAGCATTCTTAATGCCCGCCTCGTCGCCTTCTACCTGATCGACGACTTCGGCCTTGAAGCCGCGTTGTTCCGCCCAGCGCAAAAACATCCGCAGCAACATGCCGTTCCAGTCGGCGGCATCCACGCCGCCCGCACCCGCGTGCAGCGCCAGCAGGGCGTTGCCGCGATCGTGCGCGCCGGATAACATCAATTGTAGTTCGCGCTGATCGAGTTCTTTTTCAATCGCCTCAACTTCGGCGGTCAGATCAGCCGCCATCGATTCGTCGCCGAGGTCGATCAATTCAGCGGTGTCGTGGCCGCGCTGCGCCAGCGCCTGCCAGTTTTCGACGACGCCGCGCAGCTCGGTCAATTCCCTCATTACAGTTTGTGATGAAGTCGGGTCGTTCCAGAATTCGGGTTGGCTGGCGCGCTCTTCAAGGTCAGCAATTTGCTTGCTTTTCCCTGCGATGTCAAAGACGCTCCATCAGGCGCGCGATTTTGGCGTTGAGGTCGGTGAGGTGAGTTTTGAGGTCGTCCATGTTGTCCACGTGGTGCGTGATGCGTGGTGCGTGTTAATCACGGAACACGCACCACGCATCACGTTATTGACTTTGTACTTCTTCGGTAGGCTGATCGGTTTCAAACAACCCATCGAGAAACGCATCAGGATCAAACGGCGCGATGTCGCCCAGTTTTTCGCCGGTGCCCATGAAGCGAATCGGCAGGCCCAGTTCGTGCGAGACGGCGAAGACCATGCCGCCCTTCGCCGTGCCATCGAGTTTGGTGATGACGACGCCGGTCACTTCGACAGCGGCTTTGAATTGCTGCGCTTGCGCCAGCGCGTTCTGGCCGGTCGTGCCGTCCAGCACCAGCCATGTTTCGTGCGGCGCGCCGGGATACGCCTTCACGGCCACGTTGCGCACCTTCTTCAACTCTTGCATTAGGTTGAACTTGGTGTGCAAGCGACCGGCGGTATCGACGAGCAAGATATTCGTCTGGCGCGAGATGGCCGCCTGGATCGCATCGTAGACGATCGCGCCGGGGTCCGAGCCGGGTTGTCCGCCGATGACGGGCACGCCCACTCGATCGGCCCAGATTTCCAACTGATCGCCCGCCGCCGCGCGAAAGGTATCGGCGGCCGCCAGCAGCACCGATCGGTTTTGCGACTTCAACCAGTGCGCCAACTTGGCGATGCTGGTCGTCTTGCCGGAACCGTTCGTGCCGACGATCAACACGATCCGCAGTTCGTTCGTTTCCAATAGATCGATCGAGGGCGGCGTGACCAGCATGCCACGCAGTTCCTCTTTGAGGATCACGCGCAACCGATCAGTCCTGGTGACACCCTCGCGCTTCACGCGCTCTTTCGCGCGCTCCAGCACATCGAGCGTTGTCTCCACGCCGCAATCGGCCTGAATCAACAGTGCTTCCAGATCATCCCAGAGTTCTGGCGATATCTCAGTGGCGCCCAGCAAAGTGGCGATGCGCCCGAACGCCGTCTGGCGTGTGCGGGTAAGCGCATCACGAATCGATTTGAGTTTTTCAAACATACGGGTCTCCTGACAAAGCGGGGCGATTATACCTGATCGATCTACGATCGGCAATGACCGATCGGGGCTTAGCGCACGCGATCGCTGTGTTATAATCATCGCAAGCAGTATATCCAATCAAAACAGGTTGAGAATGCCGAGTTTATCCATCGTTGTTCCTGCGTATAATGAGGCCGCTAACGTCGTGCCCGCCATCGAAGAAATCGCCGCTGTTGCGCACTCTTTGAAAGTCGATTATGAGATCATCTTGGTCAACGACGGCAGCCGCGATGCGACTGGCGAGGTGGCGCGCACCCAGTTAGCGCCGCGCATTGCCAACTTCAAACTGGTGGAGCATTTCCCCAATCGAGGTTACGGCGGCGCACTCAAGGCCGGTTTTGCCGCGGCGACCAAAGAATTGATCGTCTTCACCGCCGCCGATAAGCAATTCGATTTCAAGGAAGTCACGCGGCTGCTGGATAAGTTGACGCCCGGGATGACGCTGGTCAGCGGCTGGCGCGTCAACCGGCAAGACCCGCTGATCCGCCGGCTCAACGGCATGGGCTGGAATCTGGTCGTGGCGATTCTGTTTGGCCGATCGATCCACGACATCGATTGCGGCTTCAAGGTCTTCCGGCGCGAAGTTCTGTCGCACATCCACATCGAGTCAAACGGCGCGATGATCGATACGGAGATGCTGGCCGAACTGCGCGCGCGTGGCTACAAGATGACGGATGTGCCGGTGACGCATCTGCCACGCACGGCGGGCAATCCTACTGGCGCGAACCTCAAAGTCATCCTGCGCGCTTTCCGCGATCTGTTCAAGTTCCGATTGCGCCTGTGGCGCGAACTGAGAGAAGAACGACGGTAGACCGTTGACGGAAGGCGGTGGTTGTTTCGTCAGTCACTATTGTCATTCCCGCGTGCTTCTGGCGGGAATCCAGCCGCTCAGTCCGTGTCAGCGACCAATAGTCGCTCTGGATGCCCGACAAAAACGTTCGGGCATGACGTTACATCAGGCCTAACTTAATAACGTGACTCATTACTCGTCAACAAATATGACTCAACCACTCACTCACCTTGACGAACACGGGCACGCGCACATGGTCAACGTCAGCGCCAAGCCCGATACCCATCGCGTCGCCATTGCGCGCGGCGAAGTGCATCTGTCGCTTGATACGCTGAACTTGATCCAGACGGGCGGCGTGCCCAAAGGCGATGTGTTTGCGGCGGCGCGATTGGCCGGCATCATGGGCGCGAAGCGCACCAGTGAGTTGATTCCATTGTGTCATCCGCTGCCGTTGACGCATCTCTCGATCGAGTTGACGGCGCGGGTTGAAGAAACCGCTGGCATCGTAGACATCACAGCGCGCGCTGAAACCACCGGCAAGACCGGCGTCGAGATGGAAGCGCTGACAGCCGTCTCTGTGGCCGCGCTGACCGTCTACGATATGATCAAAGCCGTGCAACGCGATGCACGCATCACCAACATCCGATTGATTGAGAAGCATGGCGGCAAGAGTGGGGATATTGTTTTGGAAGTTGGAAGTTAGAAGTTGGATGTTGGAGGCGGATCGTTCACGCAGAACCCTCTAACTTCCAATCTCCAACTTCCAACATCAAAGCCATGAAAATTCAAATCAAACTATTCGCCACACTCAAAGATAAAGCGGGCGCGCACGTCGCGGTGGATTTGCCCGACGATGCGACCGTCGCCACGCTGCTCGAGCGGTTGGCGCAAGCGTATCCCAAACTCGCCTCATCGCTGCCCACTTGCCTCGTCGCCGTGAATCAAGAATTCGCCTTCGGGGCCACGCCGATCCGATCGGGTGATGAAGTGGCGTTGTTCCCGCCCGTGAGCGGCGGCTCGTCCTATCCAGAATTCTTTCACATCACCGATCGACAGATCGACCTGAACGAACTCGTCGCGTCGATCACTCTGCCCGCGACCGGCGGCATCTGCACGTTTACAGGCACGGTGCGCGGCGTCAGCGAAGATCACGCCACGCAGCAGTTGTTCTACGAAGCCTACGCGCCGATGGCCGAAACCAAGATGAAACAGGTAGCCGACGAGATTCGCGCGCGCTGGCCGCTAGTGCAGGGTATCGCCATGGTACAGCGCGTCGGGCAGCTCAACGTGGGCGAGTTCACGGTGATGATTGCCGTCTCAGCCGCGCACCGCGATCAGGGTATCTTTGACGCGGCCCGCTACGGCATCGATCGGCTGAAAGAGATCGTGCCGGTGTGGAAGAAAGAGATCGGGCCGCAGGGCGAACAGTGGGTGGAAGGGCATTATCATCCCACCGAAACAGATCGCGGTTAAACGCGAAACGTGGTGCGTATTG
>JAUQXD010000309.1 GCA_030834835.1 Thermoflexales bacterium
TGTCCAACACAACGTAGTCACCCGCAACTGCTCGATCCAGGACCCACACGAGTTCATTGATGTTGCCCAGCGGCGGCAGCTCCAGCCCGATCGTTTGATCTCCGCCCGTCAGCTCGATCTCATGTTTCCACTGAAAATCGCCATGGTATTTGAGTTCCAACCGAAAGGCGGCGTGTGACGTGCCGCGCGCGATGTGCACGGTCAGGCCCGTAATCTGGCTTTGATAGTCGGGCAAGATTTGAGGCGGTAGAATTGCCGAGAAGTTGATGGCCAGACCTTCGCGGATCGGATGATTCAAGCTCATCCAGACGCCACCCCATGAACTCCCTGATGAAATGGTCGTGGTCACTTGCCCGGTGCCCCAATCCATGAGGCTATTGTTGATGGCTCCACGATCCCCTTCAAGACGATTGAAGAAATAGACGGATTCCCCCTGATAGGGTTGGGGGTCGAAATCATCGACCAGAATACTCATCGAACGATCACTCGCCGGTGGCCGGGCTGTTTCGATCTTCGTCGAAGGGATTGGCTGTGGTTGTTGAATGGGCTGCGGTTGTTGACGGGACAGCGCGGAAATCAATAGTACCGCGAGCAATATCCCGACACAGGCCAGCAGTAAGTTTCGCGGTTTCATACTCGTGATCCTTGTTTTCAGGCTGAAGTGCAGGCAACGCTATCGCGGGCACTGCCTGGTCATCAAACTCAGCGGTGGCTTTCGAGAGTGACCAGACGTATCACGGTACAAGAACGCCAATCAGCCAGGTGTCCGACCAATGCGTGCCCATGTACCGGCCGCCGGTCACCCATACGCGGTCATCTGGCAAGAGGGTAGCGGTGGCATTCGCGCCCGGCTGCGGGAGATTGCCGACAATGCGCCAGCAGTTTGCCTGAGGATCATAGATCTCGACCTCATGGATGAACGAGCTTTCGGTCCAGCTGTGTTCAGGGTCGCGCACACCGCCGAAAGCCATCGCCTGGCCATCTTCGAGCAGCACCAGCTCATGCTGATAACGCACCTGTGAAAGGTCCGCTGTGGACGTCCACAGGTCCGTAGTTGGATCGTAGACTTCCGTGCTGGCCGACAGCGTCGGGACTGTCGGGTTTTCAATCGACAGGCCGCCTGTGACCAGCACACGTCCGTCTGATAACCGCACAGCCTGGGCCGCCAAACGCCTCGTCACCATCGGTCCGGTAGGTGTCCAGGTATTCGTCTGTGGGTTGTAGAGCAGCGCATCGCCACCCAGGGGGACATTATCGACACCCCGGCCGCCGCCCGCCACCAGCACGCGGCCATCGTTCAACAACCGGGCCATATGTGAGGCGCGATCGGAGGATAACGGCATCGCTTCACTCCAGGCGTTGGTCTGGTAGTTGAAGATGTCAACGCGATCGGTACACAGGCTACTGCCGATGCACCCCCCGACCACCAGGACGCGGCCGTCGTTCATCAAGGTGGCGGTGTGCTCAACTCCATGCGAGTGCGGCGGAGACACGACCGTCCAGGTATCAGCCACAGGGTCATAAACTTCGGCGTCGTTCAACCACTGCCATGGAAGACTATAGCCGCCGACGACCAGCACCCGGCCATCGGGGAGCAACGTCGCGGTGTGTTGGTGACGCGGTGAGTGGAGTGAAGCGACCTGGCTGGATAGGCCGGTTGCCGGGTCGAAGAGTTCGACCGCTGCCAGGAAATCATCCGCGGCCTGGCTGCCACCCACCACCAGGATTTTGCCATCGAGCAAACGCGTGGCGGTGTGCCGCATACGGGGGAACTGAAGATCGATCCCCGGTGTTACGACCCAGCGCGCTTCAGATAACGAACTGGATATGGTTGGGAGGTAGACCTTCAGGCATGACACAGTCGAGCCTGAAGGATTCTCATAAGCCCCCATATCCGGGTTTGATCCCATCGGATCGGGGCGAGGGTTGCCTTCAATGTCGGTGCCCGGAGCGCCAGCGGCTTTGCCGGCGCTAATGCCAGGGCTGTCATTCGCCAGATGATAATTGCCCAGGCCAACATCCACAAAGCGGGGTGAAGCATCCAGATTTCCACTGCCCCAATAGACTGGTCCCTGCCCGTTCGTCACAATTCCCGCCAGTCCACCCTGAATGTCCGAATACTCGATGGTCACCGCCTCGCCTGACCATTGGGTATCGAAGTAGATCTGCTCTGGTGTATTTCCCCAGACAATCGAGTTCACCAGCGTGGGCTGACTCATATACGAGACATTCAGTCCTCCGCCATGACCGGCGGTCCAATTGCCCACCACCGTTACATTGATAAAGGTTGGACTACTACCGTCAAAGTGCAGGCCACCACCTTGTCCGCTCCCGAAGTTGTCTGCAATCAAGGCATTCTTGATGGTGCCTTCGGCATGGTAGAATTGAATACCTGAACCAGCGAGACGCGCCGAGTTATGGGTGACAACCACGTTCTCGAGACTCACGCTGCCGCCCGAGTATCTAATTCCGCCTCCGCCGGAACCAGCCAGGTTATTGGTGACAGTGACATCCTGTACAGTTGGCGAGCAATTCCCAAAGTATAGCCCTCCGCCTTCGTGAGTAGCCTCATTAAAAGTGACCCTCAGGTGCGTCATGGTGGGACTGGAGTAGTTGCAGAAAACTCCACCGCCGTAAGTGCCTGATGCAGGAACACCGTGTGCATATCCGTTGGTGACGGTAACCCCGTTCAGCATTGCTGTGGCAGTTTCACCGTTCGCAAAAGTGACGACGTGGCCGTTACGGTTGCCGTCGATCACGGTCTGCAGGATGTAGTCCTCGTCGCCGGTGGTGACAAACAGCGACCCAACGGTGATGTTTTTGCCGTTGAAATTGATGTTCTCGCGGTAGACGCCGGGATGCACCAGCACGGTATCACCATGACTGGCCGTATCGATCCCGTGTTGGATGGTGGAAAATGGGTTGGCCTCTGAGCCATTCCCCGTGACGTCCGAGCCAGTCGTGGTGACGTGCCAGGTCTGAGGGACCACGGCCATCTCTGAAT
>JAUQXD010000310.1 GCA_030834835.1 Thermoflexales bacterium
TAGGCCTCAGCCCACGCCAGCGCCAGGTTGACGATGGTATCGGAGCCGATGTTTTCGATCGTTTGCGTGTCGCCGGATGAGGAAGATTGCGCGCTGGCCGAGCCACCGCAGGCTGTCAAGACGAACACACCGAGGAGAAACAGGCAGAGGTTACGCATCGCGCGTGATTATAACACGCGGCAGGGACTTGGACAAAGGCGCGGCGCGCAAAAAACGGGCGACCCTGTCGGTCGCCCGTCTCTGGTGAAAAGGCTTTACGCCGCCATCAGGCAGATCAGCCCTCCTGTCCCGCCGGAACGCTAAGCGCTCGTCCCGCCGGCGATCAACAACCCGGCCAGAACTAACGCCCCTATCGCCGAGAACAGCGTCCTGTGCTGCCACAGCCAGACCTGCGTTGCAAGTTGCGACCTGTCGGCGGCGGTGCGACGAACCTTCTTTGACTGACTCCACAGGCGACCCAGCTCAGCGTCCGTGACCTGCTGTATTAGTCCATAGTTGCCGTTCATGTGAACCTCCTGATCTTGAATTGGCTGTCACTCAATCCCGTTTTTCTGGCTCTACTATAACAGCGGGGTATCTCTTCACCGTATGTTGGAGCGTATGTTTCGAGCGATTTTCGGGTCGTTCAAGGGGTGATATACTTGGGAGGTTGAACCTCAAAACCGCGCTCGAACGATCAGAGACTCCGATGCTTGAACTCAGACTGCTGGGCCAATTCAATCTGCGGCTGGACAACCGCCCGATCGATCTTCCATCCCGACCGGCCCAATCGCTGTTGGCGTATCTCGTGTTGAGGCCCGGTACCGCCTATCGGCGCGAACGACTGGCAGGCCTATTATGGCCCGACGCCACCGAGGCCAATGCCCGCAGTTATCTGCGACAGGCGTTGTGGCGCATCCGCAAAGCGCTGGAGCCTGGCAAGCGGGACTACTTCGTCACCGACGATCTCACCATCGCCTTTGACACCGAGGCTGATTTCTCGCTGGACATCGCCATACTGGATCAGGCAGTATCGGCCAACACTTCCACCGATGATCTCCTGCACAGCGTCGAGGTCTATGGCGGCGAGCTGCTGCCCGGCTTCTACGACGAATGGGTGATGCCGGAGCGCGAACGGCTGCAAGCAGTCTACGAGCACAAATTGACGCTGCTGCTCGATCGATTGGTGGCGGAGCAACGTTGGCCCGCTGCGATCGAGTGGGCCGAACGGTGGATCGCGTTGGGGCATGTGCCGGAACCTGCGTATCGAGCGTTGATGACGGCCTACAGCGCCGCCGGTGATCGCGCGAGCATGTCGGCCACGTATCAACGCTGCGTCGAAGCCTTACGCCGAGAACTCGATGTTGAACCGTCTGAAGCGACCCGCGCCCTGTACGAACAACTCTCGCGCAGTGAGCGGGCCGTCGGGAATGGCCGCGCACCGATCGAGATCACGCCGCCTGCCACCAACAATCTGCCTCGTCAACTCACCACGTTTGTCGGGCGTGAACGAGAGATTGCCGAAGTCAAACATTTGCTGCAAACCACCACCTCCCGACTGGTGACGCTGACCGGATCGGGCGGCTGCGGCAAGACGCGCCTGGCCTTGCAAGTAGGCCATGAGTTGCTGGCCGATTATCCGCAGGGCGTGTGGCTGATCGAGTTAGCGCCCATCGCCGATCCGGCGCTTGTGCCGCAAACCGCCGTGACGGCGTTGGGACTGCGCGAAGAATCGGGCCGATCGCTCGTGACCACGCTCGTCGATTATTTGCGCAGCCGAAAGACGTTGCTGCTGCTGGACAATTGCGAGCATCTGGTGACGGCCAGCGCGCAGCTGGTCGAGACGCTGCTGCACGCCTGTCCGGATTTGACCATTCTCGCCAGCAGCCGCGAGCAGTTGGGCGTTGCCGGTGAAGCGGCGTTTCGTGTACCCTCGCTCGCCATTCCCGATCTGCGCCAGCAGCCGCCCATCGAAACGCTGATCCATTACGAAGCCGTGCAGTTGTTTGTCGATCGCGCGCGATTGGCTCTACCGGACTTCGCCATCACGACCGAGAACGCCAACGCGATCGCGCAGATCTGTCATCGGCTGGATGGGATTCCACTCGCGATCGAGTTGGCGGCTGCCCGCGTGAACGTAGTGAGCGCCGATCAAATCGCCGCGCGACTGGGCAACGCCTTTCGTTTGCTGACCGGCGGCCGTCGCACGGCGCTGCCCCGTCAACAGACGCTGCGCGCCCTGATGGACTGGAGCTACAACCTGCTGACCGAAGCCGAACGCGCCCTGCTGCGTCGGCTGGGCGTGTTTGCCGGCGGCTGGACGTTGGAAGCCGCGGAAGCGATCGGGGCGGATGAGGATGCGACGGGCTTGATCCAGCCGGATGACGTATTGGATTTGCTCACGCAGTTGGTGAACAAATCACTCGTCATCGCCGAAGGCACCGAAAACACCGACGTGCGCTATCGCCTGCTGGAAACCATCCGGCAATATGCGCGTGAAAAGATGTCGGACTTCTGCGATGTCGATTGCGTGTGGGATCGGCATCTGGACTATTTTGTGCGGCTGGCCGAACGCGCCGAGCCGGAACTGCGCGGGCCGCAGCAACGGCAGTGGCTAAAGCGGCTGAAGGCCGACGTGGATAATTTGCACGCGGCGTTGGACTGGTCGGTGGACGGTGCGGTTGAAGCAGGCCTGCGTTTAGCCACGGCTATTTACGAATTCGTCTCGCGCTACGGGCCGATCAACGCGCTGGCTGACAAATTGCTGCAACTGCTACAACTGCCCGCCGCTCAGTCACGCACGGCGTTGCGCGCCAGGGCGTTGGCTACTGCGGCCAATCTCGTTTCGTGGCGGGCTGAAATGGCACAGGCCCGTGCGCTGGCCGAAGCCGCGCTGGACATCTATCGCGAGTTGGGCGACGTGCGCGGCGAAGCGCACGGCCTTGACACGTTGGGCAACATCGTCTGCCTCATGGATGATTATGAAACTGGCCGCCCGATGGTGCTGGACAGCCTGCGGCTCTATCGCGAGTTGGGCGATACGCAAGGCATCGCGCAAGCCCTGCTCGATCTGGGCACGACGGCCGACAGTCGAGACAGGGTACGAACGCCGGTCTATCTGCAAGAGTGCCTGGCGCTCTTCCGCGAGCGTGGCGATATGATCGGCATCGGCTACACCTTAAGCGAGCTGGGCCGGGCGGCGATCTGGCAGGGCGATTTTGAACAGGCCGAGCAGTGGCTGGAAGAAAGCCGCCGTGCACAGGACTCGATCGGCGGACGCGATCCGATGATCCTGCAATATCTGGGCGTGCTCGCTTTGCGCCGGGGTGATTATGCGGAGGCCCGAACTTACTTCGAGCAGGGTCTGGCCGTTTGCCAGGAAGCGGGCAGCACGGTGCTTGGCTTCTGGTCGATGGTTCACCTGGGCTATGCTTACCTGAGCGAGGGCGAAGAAGACTGCGCGCAAGAGACGTTTGCCGAAGTTCAACAGCGCTTTCGCGAGATGGGGAGTAAAATTGGCGTCGTGTATGCGCTGGAAGGCTTCGCCAGTCTGGCCGTGCGCCAGCAGGAGTGGGCGCGCGCCGTGCGATTGTATGCATGGGCCGATGGTGTGCGCGCTGCGATCGGCGATCAACGCCCGCCCGTGGAGCAGCGCGGGGTCGA
>JAUQXD010000311.1 GCA_030834835.1 Thermoflexales bacterium
CCGTGCATCATAAACGACATCGAGAGGGTAGTCTTTTGACCGGGCATGAGGACCATCGTACCGATGGTCGGTGTGGGCGGTCAACACCCTTCCGCGACTTCGACATACGGCTTCTCTTTGAAGCGCAACGGCTGATCGCCGCCGTTAGTCACTTCAAACTTGACCTCGACAGTTTGTCCCAGCGTCACATTGCCGAAATCGACTTTTTCTTTGTCGACGGTCAGTGCGGGCGCACCCTTAACCTCGATCGCGGGCTGGGCGGCGGGCGCAGTGTTATTGCCGCTCACGACTGCCACAACGATTAAGGCCGCCCCGGCGACAATGATCAACGGCAACCAGAGCGGAAAGCCCTGGTTCTTTTTTGGTATAACCTTTTGTGAACGCTTGGTCAAATTCACCTCCCCAATTGTGCAATTTTGTCCGCGAGAAACCAGGGACTAGTTCCCCAACTATTTTTAATTGTAGCCCACTCTGGGCCTACTGCCAGTCGGATAAAACCTGGACGGTCTTGTCATGTTGGCCTGGATCAGTCGTGGGTAAATGCACGCGAAAATCGTGATAGCCGCCCATCCCTTCATGCATCATCATTGAGAATGAGACCGTCGTATGCTCGCCGGGTTTCAGCGTGTATTGGCCTAGCGAAGGCGTTGGCGGACAACAACCTTTGACGACTTCGATGTATGGCGAGCCGGTGAACGTTAACGCTTGATCGCCGGAATTCGTCACGTCGAATTTCACTTCAACCGTCTGACCCAGCGCGATGGTGCCGAGATCGATCTGCTCTTTTTCGACTATGAGCCTGGGCGCGCCGCCAGCCTGCGGCGTGGAAGTGGCGAGTGCGTTGCCATTACCCAGCAGCGCCACGACAATCAACGCCACGCCCGCTACCATAATCAGGGGCAGCCAGATCGGGAGTGTCTGTTTCGGCTGCGTTGCGACCTTCTGCGATGGTTTAGCCAAGATAGCCTCCTTGAAAGACAAGAACCTTGAAATGTGTGCTCATGGATCGAATTGAAACATCCAGAGATAATCGATTAACGCCCAGATCTGCGGCGCGGTAAGGATCGGTCCCCAGTACGGCATGCCCGTGCCCATGCCGCCGCGAATGATCTTGCCTTCCAAAATCGCCGAGCTCGCGCCCAGCAGGTTCTGACTATTGGTGAAATCGATCGGCTTGACGGTATCATGCCCTAGCATCCCGGGCATGTCCGACGGCGCGGCCTTTTGCAATGAGGTTGCCATCACACCGTCGCCTCGCCCGGTTTCACCGTGACAGGCCGCGCAATTCGCAGCATACAACTGACGGCCTTCCGCCAACCGGGCAGGCGTTGTATTTGAGCGCCACGCGGCGGCCACGAGATCCCACACTTGCTGATCGCTCAACGCTTGAGTCGTCGCGCGTTCGCGCAAGGTACGCCAGACCTGTGCGGGACTCTGCGTCCGATAGGCGTCGGCTGCGAGATCGGATTTCACGCCCAGTGCATCACCACGCGCCGCGGACGGCTTCTCGCTCGGCACCACATCGCTGGGATGCGGCGCATCCAGATCGCGTTTCAGGCTGATAAACAGCGGCGTCGTTTCAGTAACTGTAACCGTGTCTGATCCGGTGACTTCGATCGTGCCGCGCATGCGCCAGTGATTGGGTCCGCACCAGCGCGTGCAATAGAACGTGTACTTGCCGGGCCGATCAAACACCAGCGTCGTCGTCGTCCACTTGCCGGGCATGACCTCAACCGATGGCCAGGGGCTTTGCCCGATCGCGAAGCCGTGCACCACATCATCAGACGTCAGGCGCAGGTTGATCGGCTCACCCACTTTCGCGGTGAGTTCGCCCGGCGTCCAGCCACCTTCGTTCGCCATGACACCGTGAATCTCGATCGGGCCGGGAGCCGATCGGGCGAGGACGACCAGCGCGGGCAGGCCGATCGCCAGCACGATCACCAATAAACGAGCGATCCGTTCAGCCTTCATGCGATCAACAATCCCATCAAACCCACGGTGATGAGGAAACAGAAGCCCATCACCGGCAGGGCCTGCACTATCGCGCCGCGCCCCGCCTGTTTTTCGGTCGCGATACGGCGCGCGGTTACACTCGCCCACGCCAACCCGCCGATCAAGACGGCCGTTTGCAGCAGCGGCACGATCGCTGACAAATATGGCTGCCAACTCACGTTCGCCGTGCCAAACAGATTCCAGCCTTGACCTAATGGATCGCTCAACGTCGGCCACAGATAAGAGATGTTGGCAAATACGAACGACAGGCTAAACGCAATCCACGCCATGAGGCCCAGCGGCACGAGCGCATACGCGAATGCGATGAAGGTTTTCTTGAGCGACTCTTTTGACTTCGATAATTTTCGTCCAAGCGCGACGGCCAGCAGAAACAGGCCCGGCAACAGGCCAAAGATGAAACCGAGAAAAGTCAGCGCGTAGACGAACCACGGCGCTGAACCGATCGTGTAAGCGGCCGATTTCAGCGCGCCCCACGGCCCTA
>JAUQXD010000027.1 GCA_030834835.1 Thermoflexales bacterium
ATCGATCGGTTGATCGGTCGGCGGAATCTTCGACTCGATGTCGAGCAGTTCGCGGATGCGGCCGATGCTGGCGCTGGCGCGCGACAGGTCTTCCAATTGGCGCAAAATTTGCTCGATCGGCTGGCGGATCATCTCGGTGTAGAAGAAGATCAAATACACAGTCCCGATCGTGATCGCGCCCTGTCGATACAATGTCGCGCCCAAAACGAAGGCCGCCGCCATGCCAATGGTGAACGTGGCGGTGATGCCCGACCACATCCCCGCACCGCCGATCACGCTGGCGCTAATCCACGGCTTGATCCAGTTGCGCAGCTGCGTGTAGTAGCGGTGCATCACGTAATCGACCGCGCCGCTCGATCGGATGTCTTCCGTCCCGGCGAGCCGTTCGCCCAGCGAGCCGTAGTACTCGGCGGCCAGTTGGCGCACCTTGCGCCAGCGCGGTACGCCGATCCAGCGCAGGCGGATCAGCACGAACAGGGCGATCAGCGCGAAGCCTGTCAACGCCGCGCCGATGCGCCAGTCCTGCGCGTACAGCACGATCAGCACGCCGACCAACAACAGCAGATTGCCCAACACACGAATGACGAACTGCGAGAAAAAATTGGACAGCGCAGTCACGTCGCCGTCGATGCGCTCGATCAGTTCGCCGGGTGTGCGCACATTGTGGAAGGTCATATCGAGTTTGAGGCAGTGCCGGGCGACATCGGCGCGCAGTTCGTTCGTGGCATTCCAGCCGACGCTGTTGCCTGCATACGTGGCCGCGACGGTGAGGGCGCGCTGGATTAGCGCGATGGCGATGAACGTCAGTGCCGCCATCAACAGCGTTTGCGTCTCGCCGCCGCTCGTCGCGGTATCGATGAAGGTACGCAGCACGAGCGGGTTGACGATCTCCAGTCCGATGCTCAACAACAGCAAGCCGGCCAGCAGCGCCATCATGCGGCGCTGGGCTTGCAAGTAACTACGCAGCAAGCGCCAGTACTGACGCAGGGGAATTTTCATGCGCGACCTCGGAGGCCGCATTGTACAACCGATGAAAGAAATATGGAATGAAAAGAGTGATTCACGCAGGACACGAAGAACGATTAGCGGCTTTCGTGTTCTTCGCGGATCGATTGGCTGATTTGCTATTCGTAGATTCTTGTCATCAGAGGCGCGGTGAGTTGCAGAAATTTCGGTGGTTAGCTTTACTTCGTTAATTGCTCACATGTTTCCCACAGGCAGCGATAGTCTTCCAGCGTGCTGCGCGTGGCCGGGGTCTTGTGTCTGGACCGCTCGCGTCGATCGAACCAGAATTCGCCCGTGATGGATGCGGCACGTTGCGCGGCCATCAGCCACACGATCGTATCTGCGCCCTCAGCGGGCGTGCGCAGGAAGCGTCCCACGATTTTGCGGAACGTCGGCAGTCCCGCCTGCACGATGGGCGTATCCACCCAACCGGGGTGCATGGCGTTGACGGCGATGTCGTCATTTTCCAGCATTCCCGCCCACATCTCGGTCAGCATGACCTGGGCGCGTTTGGCCTGCGCGTAGGCCGCCAGATTGTTGAAGGGTTTACGTTCGAACTGAAAATCATTCACATCGAGTTTGGCCGTGTACATTCCGCCCGACGAGACGTTGACGATGCGGCTATGCGCGGCGCGCTTCAACACCGGCAGCAGGCTGCTCGTCAACAAAAACGGCCCCAGCACATTCGTCGCGAAGTTGGCTTCCAGCCCATCGATGGTGAGGGTGCGTGTCCGATATTCCGCACCGGCGTTGTTGATTAGCCCGTCGAGCCGATTGGTCTGCGCCAGCAACCGATCGACACAGCCGCGCACCGAGGCGAGGCTGCTCAGATCGATCTGCTCGAAGTAAATGTGCGGGTTGCGCGTGGCGCGGATCAGGCGCGTGCGCGCCTCTTCGCCGCGTTCGAGGTTGCGGGCCAGCACATAGATCGTTGCGCCGCGCTGCGCCAGCGCTTGCGCCGCCGCAAACCCGATGCCGGAATTCGCGCCCGTAATCGCGATGACCTTGCCGCTCAGATCGACGTCGAGATCAATCGGATTCCACATCAACGCGCGTCGGATGCGATACCCGACGTTGGTGTAACCGGGCACGATGGCTGCGTCCAGCCAGTTGTCCAGCGCGAAATAGAATCTGGCGAAAAAATCGGCCAATGCCATAACCACTCCAATCTCCAATCGCCGGTTACCAATCAACCCGCCTTGCTGCCCAGCCAGAACTTCTTCCAATCACCGCCGCTCTTCTGCAGCGCCAGAAAGACGTACAGTGCTGCCGTCCAGTTGCCCAGCGTCATCATCAAGACTACCCAGACAATGCGCGCGGGCCAAGACTTCTCACGATACACGATCCAGCCGGAGAAGAGCGTGAAGCCCACGTACAGATCGACCAGCGACACCACGCCCCACGGCATCGCCAGCAGTTGATCGCCCTCCGCGCTGAAATTGCCCACGATAAAAGCGCGCAGAATAATGCCCGTCATCGCCGCCAGACCCAATAACGCAATCGCTTTGGCCAGTTTCATGATTTTCTCCTGCCGTGTAATTTTTTGCCCTCGCTGATTATACCCGTTCGTCACACCGCACCCGGTTTGCGGCAAATTCTT
>JAUQXD010000312.1 GCA_030834835.1 Thermoflexales bacterium
TGATCTGAGCTATCCCGGCAATTTCCTCAACATGCTGGACAAGATGACGCAGGCCAAGTACGAACCCGATCCCGTGAAGGAGCGCGCCCTCGACGTGCTGTTCATCCTGCATGTCGATCACGAACAGAACTGCGGCACCAACGCCATGCGCGCCATCGGCTCTTCGATGGTCGATCCCTACTCGGCGATGGCGGGCGCGGCGGCGGCGCTCTACGGTCCGCTGCACGGCGGCGCGAACGAAGAAGTGCTGAAGATGCTCACCGAAATCGGCCACGTCAAGAATGTGCCCGCCTACATCGAGCGCGTCAAGAAGAAGGAAAAGCTGCTCATGGGCTTCGGTCACCGCGTCTACAAGAACTACGATCCGCGCGCCAAGATCATCAAGAAGACCGCCGACGAAGTCTTTGCCGTGACCGGCGTCAATCCGATGCTGGAAATCGCGCTGGAACTGGAACGCATCGCGCTGCAAGACGATTACTTCGTCTCGCACAAGCTCTATCCCAACGTCGATTTCTACAGCGGCATCATCTATCAGGCCATGGGCTTCCCGGTTGAATTCTTCCCGGTGCTCTTCGCCATTCCGCGCACGGCGGGCTGGCTGGCCCAGTGGGTCGAACTGATCAACGATCCCGACCAGAAGATCGCGCGCCCACGGCAGATTTACCTCGGCGCGGATGAGCGCAACTTCGTGCCGATAGCCGATCGGAAGTAGCGCCAACCGCCAACTCGATTGTTCCTCTCAGCCCCAGAGGTTTTCCAAAGCCTTTGGAGCTGTTTATTTTCCTCTTGACAAACTTGTTTGCTCGAGTTATTATAGGACTTATCCTATATAGGATAAGTCTAACTATAGATCAGGTGAGTTGTGTCTCTCAAGCATGCCATTCTAGGCTTTCTATCTTTCCAGCCGTTTACAGGTTACGACCTGAAAAAAGCGTTCGATAATTCGGTGCGGCATTTCTGGTCCGCCGACCAAAGCCAGATTTATCGAACGCTCGATCAAATCGTTGAGGCGGGCTGGACCGAGGTCGAACTGGTTGAGCAAGCGACACGTCCCAATCGTAAGGTCTATCACCTTACCGAAGCGGGCCGCGTTGAACTACAGCGCTGGCTTACCGCGCCGCTCGCGCATCGTGAAGAACATGAGCCGTTTTTGGTTCAACTCTTTTTCGCCAGCACGTTGACTGATTCCGAAGTCGAGGCGTTGCTAGAACGTGAGGCTGCCGCCGCGCGTGAGGTACTCGCCGTCTACGATCAGATTCGCCAGCAACACCCCGCTACTACGCGCCCGCAAGCCTTTGCCCTGCTAACGCTGGACTACGGTATTCAATCGACGCAGGCGCACTTAGACTGGATCGAAAGTGCGCTGACGCAACTGCGCCGCGGCGACACGCTGCTCTCGCAATCAAATGCTCTTTCGACTGGAGGTCAATCATGACGCTTCAATTGACCAGCGAACAAGTCTGGACCGAACTAAACAAACAACTCTTTGCCGTCCTGGGTATGGTGACTTTGAAAGGCGAAGCGCGCACAGCGGGCGTGGTCTATACCGTGCACGACCATAAAATCTACTTTTCCACCAGCAAAGATTCCTGGAAGGTGCGCCATATTCAACGCAACCCGCATGTTTCACTGACCGTGCCGATCGCCAGGCGCATCTCCCTCATGCCGTGGATCAAAATCCCGGCGGCGACGATCACGTTCTCTGGACAGGCGAGGGTGTTTGACGCTACCGGGGCGAGCCACGACATCCTGCAGGCGCTGTTCCGCGGTCTTGAATCAGACACCGAAAAACTGGCGACGATGTCGATCGTGGAGATTACGCCGATCGGAGGCTTTGTCACCTATGGCATAGGTGTGCCCCTGATGCAAATGCGCTTCCCTGAAAAAGCGCGCGGGCGCGCCTCAACGGTTTAGCGGCCGTCTTGCCTGACCACACAAGTTCATCGGAGGAGACTTGACTCAATTCGGACAACCCACTCATTTGCCCGCGCCAAAATACAAAGGCGTCACCGCGCGATCGATTTACATTCCCATGCGCGACGGCGTGCAAATCGCCATCGACGTGATCTTGCCCAAGGACTTGTCCGCCGATGCGAAAATCCCGGCGATTCTGGTCATGGCCCGTTACTGGCGCAGTTTCGATCTGCGGATGCCCGCGCAGCCCGGCAAGGCCCCGATGGGCCCACGCGGCACGATCGCGGATTTCTTTGGCACCCACGGTTACGCCGTCGTCATCGCCGATGCGCGCGGTTCGGGCGCGTCGTTTGGCGTGTGGCAAGCACCCTTTCACGATCAGGAAGTGGCCGACTTTGGCGAAGTGGCCGAATGGGTCACTCAACAACCGTGGTCCAACGGTCGCATCGGCACGACGGGCATTTCGTATGAAGGCGCATTAGCCGAACTGCTGGCGATGGCGCATCCCGCCGTTAAAGCCGTCATTCCGCAAGGCATGGAATTCGATGTTTACACGGATATCGCGCTGCCCGGCGGCGTTCTCAACGACTGGTTCATCAAAGAATGGAGCCACACCAATGACGGCCTCGATGCGAATATCGTCCCCAAAGTCTGGGGCTTTTCGGCGCGGCTGTTCGTGAAAGGCGTGAGGCCCGTCGATGCGGATAAGAACCGTGCACAGCTCAAGCAGGCCATCGCGCAGCATCGCGCCAATCCCGATGTCTATAAAAACATCAAAGCCATCACCTATCGCGACGATCGTTTCGGTCAGCTCGATCTGACGCTGGACGGTGTGAGCCTCTTCAATCGTCGGGCGGCGATCGAACGAGCGGGCGTGGCGATCTTCGGCTGGGGCAGTTGGTACGATGGTGCCGCTGCTGATACTGTTATCCGCCGCTTTGTGAACTTCAGCAATCCACAGATCGGCGTCATCGGCGCGTGGGCGCACAACAGCGAAAGTCACGGCAGTCCATACGCTAAACCAAAAGCGCCGCCCGTGCCCGATCTGAAAACGCAGTGGCACGAGGTGCTGAATTTCTTCGATCAGCATCTCAGCGCGCCGCCTGCGCAGAAGGTGCTGCACTATTTCAACCTGGGCGAAGAACAGTGGAAATCGACGGAGGTGTGGCCGCCGATTGGAAGTACCACGCAGCGTTGGTATTTGCGCGAGAATCACACGCTGGCCTTGAACGCACCACCAGACCGATCGGGGGCAGACGCTTATGCGATCGATTTTGAGACAACCACCGGCACGCAAAATCGCTGGCATACCGAAGACGGCGTCACCCCCGTGATCTATGCCGATCGCGCCGCGATGGATAAGCGCTTGCTTACGTACACGAGCGATATGCTCGAACACGATGTGCAGATCACGGGTCATCCGATCATTACACTCTACGTCACATCCACAGCTACCGATGGCGTGTTCTTCGTCTATCTGGAGGACATCGATGAAGCAGGCAAGGTGCATTACGTGACGGAAGGCATGCTGCGCGCACTGCATCGCAAAGTATCAACGGATCTGCCGCCTTACAAGATGTTTGTGCCCTATCACTCGTTCAAGCGCACGGACGCCGCGCCAATGGTATCGGGCGAAGTGACCGAGTTGACCTTTGGCTTGCTGCCGACGTCCGTGTCGATCAAGAAGGGCCATCGCATTCGCGTGGCGATAGCCGGTCACGACAAAGACAATTTCGCGCGCATCCCGAGCGAAGGCACGCCGACGATCACAGTGGCGCACACAACCGAGTACGCCTCGTGCATCGATCTGCCCGTGATCGTGGCCAATTGAATCTTGACACACGCCGCGTTTTGCCGCACACTTTGAGCACGAACTCAAACTCAAAGTGAGGAGGCGCGATGACGCTCGTTGACCGTGCACTCGTCGAGCAGTTGGTTGCGGCTTTGTCGCCAAGAATATAGACGCGGTGCTGGCGCAGTTTGCTGACGAGGCCGTGATGTTTGATCCGCACTACCCGACCCCGTTGATGGCCGGCAAGGCTGCGATCCGATCGGGTCTTGAGTGGGCCTCTGGTGTGCTGCAACAGCCCGGGATCACCATCCGCAATTTTTGGGCCGGCGAGAATAACGCCGCCGTCGAAGTCGATACTCATCACGTTATGCTGGGCGGCGTGGAATTGAACTTTCCGCAGGTGTTTGTAGTCGAGTGGCGTGGCGGGCTGATCGTGCGTCTACAAGCCTACACGCCTCATTCGCCGCCACCGCTGCCCGCCGCCTGAATGAGCAAAACAAAACCCGCCTCAGATTTAGGCGGGTTCGTTGTTGATGGAAACACCATTGGCTAATGCGAGTGTGATCGCGGCAGATAACCGCGCGCCAGAATCAGCAGACCCAGGCCAATCAGCATCACCGGCCAGAAGTACTGCGACGCGACCGTGCCCATCAGCATGATGAACAGCCCAAAGCCGCCCAGAATCGCCGCCGGCCACCAGGCCCAGGCCATGCGCGGATCATTCAGCGTCGCCAGCCGCACCAGGGCAAACACCGCCGCCATCCCCAGGAAAAACAGCCCGCCGATAAACTCGCCTGACAGATTGCCGCTCGCCAGTGCCGGCATGAAAGCAATGACCGTCACCACGCCGCCCGGAATCAGCGCCCACCACTGCCGTCGGTCAAATACATAGGTCAGCAGGAACGGCACGGCTACGCTGAACAGGAACAGACTGGCTGCCTGTTCATCCCGCATCCAGTGCGCCTGGCTGTTAAAGACCAGAAAGGTCAAACCCGCCAGGACGCTGCCCGGAATCAACGCCCACCACTGCCGTCGATCACTGAGGAACACCAGCAGGAACAATGCCGCCGGCACGCCAAACAGGAACATCCCGAAATCCAGACCAAAGGGCAATACGCCCATTCGCTCCGCCAGAAACAGGGCGCCCATCACGATGAAGGCCAATCCCCAGAATAGTCGCGCACTCGATTTCATCTCACACCTCCAGGTTAAGCATTTGCGTTTAGTTTAGCATCGCACCTGCCTCGCGTCATCCGCCTTAAGATGGACAAAAACCTGCGCTTAGTGCCGAACTTGTTTGTCGGCCATGCCGGGCGCTGCGCGTGCTATAATCGCGCGTGATGATCACTCAACCCAATCCCGCTCAATGGGACGCCTTCGTCGCCGCGCAACCCAACGGCCACATCCTCCAGACCGCCCGCTGGGGCGAACTGAAAGCCCGCTTCGACTGGTCCGCTGAACAGATCGCCGTTTTGAGCGGCTCTGACATTGTGGCGGGCGCGCTGGTGCTCTTTCGCAAACTGCCGATGAAACTGGGCACGCTGGCCTACGTCCCCAAAGGCCCGGTACTCGATTTTGACGATGACGCGCTCAGCGCCGAGTTGCTGCACGGGCTTGATCGGTTGATGAAGCGCCATCGCGCGATCTTGCTCAAGATCGAACCCGATCGATTGACCGAACTGCGCTTCTCGACCCGATTGGCCGCGCTGGGTTTTCGACCCAGTCCCCAGACCGTGCAGCCGCCGCGCACCGTCACGATCGACCTGACGCGCGACGACGACGCGATCCTGGCGGCGATGCACCCCAAGACGCGCTACAACATTCGATTAGCCGCGAAGAAAGATGTGATCGTGCGCGAGGCGACCCTCGACGATCTGCCCGCCTTCAACAGCCTGATGGAGATCACCGGCGAACGCGACGGCTTCTCTGTCCATTCGGCGGAGTATTATGAGGCGGTATTCAAATTATTTGGCGGGACCGATCAGGCCCGGCTCTTCGTGGCGACGTTTGAAGAGCGCGTCATCGCGGGCCTGTTTGTATTTGCGTTAGGCGATCGGGCGTGGTACTTCTACGGCGCATCCGGCGAGGCCGAACGCCAGCGCATGCCCAATTACGCGCTGCAATGGGCGGCCATGCAGTGGGCTAAAGCGCGCGGCTGCAAAGAATACGATCTATGGGGCATCCCCGACGAAGATGAAGCCACGCTTGAAGTGCAATACCTGCAGCGCAGCGACGATCTGTGGGGCGTGTACCGTTTCAAGCGCGGCTTCGGCGGCAAAGTTATCCGCTTCGCCGGCGCGTTCGATCGAGTCTACGACCCGGTGATGTATCAGGCGTATAAGCTGTACCTGAAGTCGCGGGGCAGAACAGAGTAGGGATCAGTTAATCGGGGATCAGGGATCAGGTGACTGCCAAACCGGTTGCCTGATCCCTGATCCCCAATCCCTGATCCCGATTTAACTGTACACCTCCGGCTTCAACACCCCGATGTACGGCAGCATGCGATACTGGTTGTGCCAGTCCAGGCCGTAACCTACCAGCCACTCGTTGGGGACGTGAAAACCGATCCAGTCCACGGGCACATCCACTTCGCGCATGTCCGACTTGCTGACCAGCGCGCACGCGCGCAGCGACGCGGGATGCTTGGTGCCCAGCATCTGATACAGGTAGTGCAGCGTATGCCCCGTATCGATGATGTCTTCGACAATCAGCACGTGCTTGCTATGCAGGCTGTTCTTCACATCCAGCAGCACGCGCACCTCGCCGGTGGCTTTGGTCGAGGCGGTCGGATAGCTGCTCAACGACATGAAGTCGATGTTATACGGCACGGTCAGGTGCGCTTCCAGATCGGCGGTAAAGCGGAACGCGCCGTTGAGGATGCACACCAGAATTAATTCATCCACGCCGCGATAGGCCGTCGAAATCTCGCCGGCCATCGCTGCCACTTTGGCGGCGATGCTGGCTTCATCCAGCAAGACCCGCTCAATGTCTGGATTCATGTTGGTCCTCCACATAGATGATTGGCGGCCTCATTGTAAGCGTCCCAACGTGAAGATGCAAGCGCTTCACTTTTTCTGCTTTACGCTTTACAATCACGCGCATGGACATCGTCACAATCGACACCGCCCACCGCCGCGACGCACGCCGCTTTCTGGATTTTCCGTTTCAACTCTACCGCCACATACCGCAGTGGGTGCCGCCCTTTGAGAGCGATGCGCGCCGCATGCTCGATCGGCAGCAGCACCCGTTCTATCAGCACTCGGAGGCCGCGTTCTTTCTCGCGCAGCAGACCGGGCGGGTGGTAGGCCGCCTGGCGGTGTTGGACAATCGGCGGTACAACGACTTCAATCATACACACACGGCGTTGTTTTATCTCTTTGAAGCCGAGAATGACTTCGAGATCTCGCGCGGCCTGTTCAACGCCGCGTTCGAGTGGGCGCGGGCGCGCAGCCTGACGGACATGACCGGCCCGAAAGGTTTTACGGCGCTCGACGGGATGGGCCTGCTCGTCAAGGGTTTTGAGCACCGGCCTGCGCTGGGCATCCCGTACAATCCGCCCTACTACGGCCCGATGCTGGAGGACGCGGGCTTTGTGCCTGAAGCCGATGTGGTCTCCGGCTATCTGGACGCGCACAACCTGCATTTTCCGCAGAAGATCCACGACGTCGCGGCGCTGGTGCAGAAGCGGCGCGGCCTGCGAATTGCGCGGTTCAAGTCGCGGCGGGAACTGCTCAGCATCGTCGAGCCGTTGAAGCGCATGTACAACGACACGCTGGGTGGGACCACCGGCAACGTGCCGTTGACCGACGACGAAGTGCAGACCATCGCCGATCAACTGACGCGCTATGCCGACCCGCGCCTGATCAAGATCGTGATGAAGGACGACGAACTCGTCGGCTTCCTGTTCGCCTATCCCGATGTGTCGGCGGCGGTGCAGCGCGCCAAAGGCAGGTTATTCCCCTTTGGCTGGATCGACCTGCTGCTGGAGTTCAAGCGCACGAAGTGGGTCAACATCAACGGCGCGGGCATCGTGGAGAAGTATCGCGGCGGCGGCGGCACGGCGCTGCTCTTCTCGGAAATGGAAAAGAGCGTGGTGGAGGGCGGCTTCGCGCATGCCGACCTGGTTCAGATCGGCGCAGACAACGACAAGATGCAGCGCGAAATCGGCAGCCTGGGCATCGACTTTTATAAAGTGCACCGGCTGTATCGCAAACAACTGTGACCCATTAGGTCTTTGCTCGCGGCGCGCAACGGGTTAAAATTGGTGGCGCTTAGGTGCACGCCAGCCAGCACTTTGCCAACTATCCAAAAACATTGATCCACGAAGAACACGAAGGAACACTAAACGTCTATAAAACACACTTCCGATGTCACCCCGAACGCAGTGAGGGATCTCTCGGCCAGCCAAAAAGACTCCTCGGTGCGCTCGGAATGACACTTCAGGGACTTGTTCTTTATGCAGACACTACATTCTCTTCGTGATTCTTCGTGATCCTTCGTGTCCTTAGTGGATGATTTTTCATGCTCGATCTCGCTATCGTCATCGTCAACTACAACGTCTGCGATTTGCTCCGCGACTGTCTGCGCTCCGTGTATGCCAGCACCGGTGTCACCCTGGAAGTGTGCGTCGTCGATAACGCCTCGCCTGACGGCAGCGCCGACATGGTGGCCCGCGAGTTCCCGCAGGCGAAGTTGATTCGCAACACGGAGAACATGGGGTATGCGGCGGCGAATAATCTGGGGCTTAGATACTTCGGGTACAGGGATCAGGCATCTGGTCAATCAGCATTCAGCAATCAACAGTCAGCAATTCCCAGATATGCGTTGCTACTCAATCCCGACACCGTCGTGCCGCCGGACGCCTTCGCACAGATGATCGCGTTGATGGATCAGAATCCAGCGTTTGGCGTCAGCGGCCCCAAGTTGGTGCGGCTGGACGGCACGCTCGATCTGGCCTGCCGGCGCGGCTTCCCAACGGTGGAGGTGTCTTTCTGGCGACTGACTAAGCTGAGCAAGATCTTCCCGAAAAGTAAGCGCTTTGGCCGTTATAATATGACATATCTTGACGAGAATCAACCCGCCGAAATCGATTCCGTGGTGGGCGCGTTCATGCTGGTGCGGCGCGAAGCCATCGCACAGGCGGGCTTGCTGGACGAGATTTTCTGGATGTACGGTGAAGACCTGGACTGGGCGTATCGCATCAAGCAGTGCGGCTGGCAGGTGTATTATTATCCGCGCGTGGTGGTGCAGCACATCAAACGGGCGTCGAGCGGCCAATCAACTGCCGGTGCAGCCAAAGCCAGGTATGAGTTCGATCGCGCTATGTGGCTGTTCTATCGCAAGCACTATCAGGCGGCTACCCCGCGCCCGATCGATGCCCTGGTGCGATTCGGGCTGGGTCTGAAGGGCGGGCCACAGCTGCGGTCGGAAATGAAACCTTTGGAACCATGAAGAACAATCGGGTACGCACGTTATTCGTAATCGGGCTGATGTTGACCGATGTGGTGATGATCGCGCTGGCGTTCGTCATCGCCTTTGCAATCCGCGACGCGGGCAAGCAATTTGATCCCAACATCAAGCTGGGCGCCTTCGGCGACTATGCCGGGATGCTGCTGGTGCAGGTCGTGGCGATTGTGATCGTTGCGTTTTCGTCGCAGCTGTACCATCTGGTGCGCGCCGTCTCGAAGATCGACGAATTCTACGCGGTGTTCGGCGCGGCCTCGATCGGCACGATGATGTCGGTGGCTGTTTCGACGCTGCTGTTCAAATCCTTCGAGTTTG
>JAUQXD010000313.1 GCA_030834835.1 Thermoflexales bacterium
AAAAACCCTTCGAGCCGGAGAACGACGACGAACGCGTTAACCGGCGGTTGGCTTTGCCGCCGCGGCCCGGCACGCTCAATTCGAAAATCACGCCCGCGGTTGAGGCCGTGGTCATGAAGGCGCTGGCGCTCGATCCCGCTCAGCGCTATCAGACGCCGCTGGAATTAGCCAATGCCCTGACGCAGGCCCGGGCGACGCACGTCGATACGGTCGCGGCATCGGCCGACGTGCGGCGTATTACCGCGCACCACGCAGCGCCTGATCGACGCGGTTGGGTGTTCGGGCTGATCGGAGTGTTGATTGTGATCGCGGCGGCGATCGGTCTGGCCACTCGTCCTCCGACAGCGCAAAGCCCGGCAGCCTCTCCGCGCCCGATTGAGACACCTGGCGTTAGCGTACCCACCGCGTCGGCTGTGCTGGCAGATACGCCGACGCTCGCAGCTACGCGACAGCCTACAACTGCGGCAACTGCCTCCCTGATTGCACCCTCAGCCAGCGCCACGATCCAGTTGACCGTGTTCGTGGGTACCACTACGCCGACGCCGTCGCCGACCGCGATCACCGCGCCACGCTTTATTGCGCCGACGCCGACGATCGGTGTGTCCATCGAGCCGTTGACGTTGATGATCCCGCGTGTGGAGGATCGGACTACATTGATCCTTACCTTCCGCACTCATGTCCGACCGGACGACAGTGGCCCGATCGGATTGCTGAGCCTGTCAGCGCCCGGCCTCGACTCCAATCTGAGTGAGCCGATTCTGGCGCAGGTCGGATCGGGCGAACAGACGCTGCGCGTCGGGCTTAGCGTAGACTGCCGTCGCGTGCTGGAGCCGATCACGACGAATGAGGTGATCCTTGCGCTTCAGGCTGAATCCGGCGAGGTGTTGTTGTCGCAGACGCTGAACTACACTAAGCGCTGGTGTTATTAGCCATCAAGCAGCGACGGCTCCCACGCCGTCGTTGAGTCGGGCAGGGGGACAGCGATGGACTACGCAACGATCTTGACCTCAGTGACGGGTCGCGCAGGGCTGATCCAGCTCAATCGGCCGCAGCAATTGAACGCGCTGAATGTCACTGTGATGGAAGAAGTCGCTACGGCGCTGGAAGCGTTTGATCAAGACGAGCGGATCGGCTGTATCGTCATCACCGGCAATCAACGGGCGTTTGCAGCGGGGGCGGACATCAAAGAGATGGCCGATGCCACCGCCGTCGAGATGCTGCTGCGCGACAACATCAAGCGTTGGGATCGCATCCGGCAGATCAAGAAACCGATCATTGCGGCGGTTTCCGGTTATTGTCTGGGCGGTGGCTGCGAACTGGCGATGACGTGCGATCTGATCATCGCCTCGGAATCGGCGCAGTTTGGTCAGCCCGAAGTGAACATCGGCGTGATGCCGGGCGCGGGCGGTACGCAACGACTGACGCGCGCCATCGGCAAAAGCAAGGCGATGGAGATGGTGTTGACGGGCCGCTCGATGGGCGCGCGCGAGGCCGAGCAAGCCGGATTGGTCGCGCGGGTTGTGCCCGTTGAGGCTTATCTTGATGAGGCGCTGAAACTGGCGAACGAAATTGCCTCACGTCCGCCGATTGCGGTACGGCTGGCGAAAGAGGCCGTCAATAAAGCGTTTGAGACTCCACTCAGTGACGGCCTGGACTACGAGCGCCGCCTGTTCTACTTCCTGTTTGCCACCGACGATCAAAAGGAAGGCATGCGCGCCTTCGTCGAGAAACGTCCGGCGGAATGGCACGGACGCTGAGGATAATCGCACCATCGACCTGGCCCCACTCGCCAGGTCGTTTTTTGTTTGACAACCCCCGTACTCGATGATATGGTTGCCTCATCCCACCGTGAGGTTACACGATGTTCTCCACCCTCCCCACCGATTATCATGTTTTTCTGTCATGGACCTGGGCCGATATTGCGCCCTATTATCAAGACTTAAACGCGCGCTCGCTGAATGCCGATACCGTTGCGGCGTGGCTGAGCGATTGGACGCGCATCGGCAAAACGCTCGGCGAGATGTTCTCGCGGCTGCAGCTCGCCTCAACCTTGAACACGGCGGATGCCGCCGCCGAGCAGTACTACCTCACTTTTCTGAGCGACGTGCAGCCCAGAGTTGAGGAAGCCGAACAGCAGCTCAAGCAGAAACTGTTGGCCAGCGGCCTGCAGCCGGCCGGGTTTGAGATGCCGCTGCGCAATCTGCGCGCCGAAGCCGAATTGTTCCGTGAAGCGAATCTGCCGTTGATCCTGCAGGGCCGCAAGCTGGGTCAGCAGTATAACAAGATCGTGGGCGCGCAGAGCGTGACGTGGCAGGGTCAGGAAGTCACCCTGCAGCAGCTGCGCCCGATCGGGCTGAGCGCGGATCGATCGGTTCGTGAACAGACCTGGCGATTGGCCTCGGATCGCTGGCTGGCCGATCGGGCGGCGATCAACGATCTGTGGCGAACGGCGGTGCCGCTGCGCCAGCAGATCGCGCATAACGCCGATCACGCCGACTTCCGATCGTATAGCTGGCGCGATCGGCAGCGCTTTGATTATACGCCGGAGAACTGCCTGGAGTTTCACGCGGCGATTGAGGCCGTGGCCGTGCCGGCGGCCACGCGCATTTACGATCGGGCGCGGCAGCGATTGGGCGTAAGCACCGTGCGCCCGTGGGATCTCGATCTGGATCGGAATCCCATCAGCCTGGACGGGCGTCCGCCGTTCAAGGATGGCGCGGAGTTGATGGCGAAGACCGCCACGGTCTTCGCCCACGTCGATCCGCAGCTGGGCGAGTATTACGCGACGATGCAGCGTGAAGGTCTGCTCGATCTGGATAACCGCAAGGGCAAAGCGCCGGGCGCGTTCTGCACGGAATTTCCGGTCACCAGGCGGCCTTTCATCTTCATGAATTCGGTCGGCCTGCGCGACGATGTCCGCACGATGCTGCACGAGTCCGGCCACGCCTTTCACGTCTTCGAGACGCTTCATCTGCCGTACATTCAGCAACTGAACATCACGATGGAGATTGCGGAAGTGGCGTCGATGGCGATGGAACTGCTCGCTGCGCCGTATCTATCCGATCGGCACGGCGGCTTCTATGCGGGCGCGGACTATGCGCAGGATCGCATCCAGCATCTGGAGCGCATCATCTTGTTCTGGCCGTATATGGCGATGGTGGATGCCTTCCAGCACTGGGCTTACACGCACGCGGACGGCGACGATCCAGCGGCCTGCGATGCGAAGTGGGTGGAGTTGGCGCAGCGCTTCATGCCTGGCGTCGATTGGAGCGGTCTGGACGACGCGCTGATGACGGGCTGGCATCGCAAGCAGCACATACATCGCAGCCCGTTTTATTACGTGGAATACGGCCTGGCGCAGTTGGGTGCGGTGCAGGTGTGGCGCAATGCGCTGAAAGATCAGGCCGGTGCACTGGCTGCCTATCGCCATGCACTTTCGCTGGGTGCAACGAAGCCGCTGCCCGAACTATATGCGGCGGCCAACGTCAAGTTCGCCTTCGATGCGGACACGCTGCGTGAAGCGGTGGAGTTGATCGAAAGCAACATCGAGCAACTTAAAGCATGAAATCGCTCCACGAATCTGCACGAAAGTGCCGCGTCGATAGGTGGATTGATTGACTATGACGACATGTTTAGTGTTGGGGGCAACGGGTTTCATCGGCGGGCAGATCGCGCGATCAGCTTTGGCGCGCGGCTGGCGCGTGAGGGCGCTGCGGCGCGATCCGCACGCCGTCGGCGCGATCGGCGACCTGCAACCCGATTGGATCAACGGCAACCTCGACGACCCTGCGACCCTGCGGGAAGCGATGCGCGGTTGCGAGGTGGTGTTTCACGCGGCGGCGGCGTATCCGCATTCGGCTAAGAATATCGATCAACACGTCAAAGCGGCGGTCACTCAACTGCGTGGTGTGCTGGACGCGGCGCGTGACGCAAAAATCAATCGATTGATCTACACGAGTTCGTTTACCACGATCGGCCCGGCGCGCGATCGATCGCGCGGCGCGGATGAGCAAGATCAGTATCAGCCCGGTTCGGCGGGCGATGCGTATTACGAAGCCAAGTGGGCGATGGAAGTCGAAGCGTTGCGGAGCGACGTGCCGGTGATCGCGCTGTGTCCGTCGGCAGTGTTTGGCCCTGGCGATGTGCATCTGTCCGTCAGCGGGATCGTGGTGCAGACGGCGCAGGGCAAGATGCCGGTGTATTTCGATGCGACGTTTGGCGCGATCGATGTGCGGGATGTGGCCGAGGCGCACGTCAATGCGGTGGAGCGCGGTCGGGTGGGCGAACGCTATATTCTCAGCGCGCACAACATCACTTTGTTGGATGGACTTACGCTCGTGGCGAAGTCGGCCGGCGTCAGGCCGCCCCGCATCAAGATCGGGCCGCGCCTGTTGAACGGCATCATCGCGATCGGGCAGTATCTGCCCGGCGGCACGATCGGTCATTTGCGCACGATGAAGTTCTGGCAGCCGTTGAATAATGCGAAGGCCGTGGCTGAATTAGGCTTGAAGACGCGCCCGATCAAAACTACGCTCGACGATGCGCTGGCGTGGTTCAGGGAAAGAGGGGTAATTGGTGATCGGTAACCGGTAATCGGTGATTGGTCGATCGGTTGACTGGTTGACCAGTTACCGAGTACCAGTTGACCAGTTACCAATTACCGATAGTACCTTTCCCCGGCACAACTTCGACACACGATCACGCCGTCTCGCACCACCTCCCGCTCGTTGAAGACTTCTTCGCCGCAGATCGCACAGCTGACTTTGGCCTCTGGCGTGCTGATGATGGATTGGATTGAGGCGGTTAGCTGCACATCTTGCACCGCCAGCAGTTCGTCATCGGGCATGCGCTGATAGCCCAGCAGATACGCCTCCCAGCCATTTGACGCTTCGGGTGCATAGCGGGCCACCAGGTCGCGGGCAGCCGATCGGGGTGTGATGCGAACCGCCTGGCCGGTCTGTGTATCGACAAACGTCGCCGCCACTTTGCCGTAATCCTCGATGCGCAGCGTGCGGCGGCCCACCCAACAGCCGGTGGCGACGGCAATGCCGTCTGCAAAGCAGCCGTCCGTTTCCGCAATCGTCAGCAGGCGCTTATCGGTCTGTGGCAGTTCAAGGTGCAGGGTGTGCGCGGTTAACAGGCCCATCCGCACGCCCAGCACCTGGCGGGGGCATAGGTGATAGTGACGTGACGCAGTGGCCTGAAGCAGTTCTTGAAACGACGGCAAGCTGTTCTCCCGCTGGGTTGATCTGGCGCGGGCGCATGATAGTCTACATTGCTTAATCGGGCAAACGTCACTGTTGACAACGTGGTAGATCAGGTATAATCACCAGTGCATAGCAAACAAGGGGTGTAACACATGACTTATTCTGAACCGGAAAAAATCACGATCATTGAAGGGCCGCCGCCGGAGTTTAGGCTGGCGCAAGATGTGTGGTCGATGTCGATGTGGGAAGGCACTTTGCCGCGCAGCGTGGGCGTGTGCCAGATGCGGACATTTAACGCCGGCGCCTTGATGGAGCGCTGCCACCGGGCCTGGGGCGAAGGCCGACCGGTGCTGCTGGATTTCCCGCAGATGGATGGCTTGCGGCAAAAGGTTGAAATTCTGGCCGCCCGGCCTGGCCGCGTCGAAGAAGGCGATTTGCTGAACCTGTGGGTGGCCGTGCCCAACGGCTTCATCACCCGGCACGATGACCTGGATGGCGCGGCCTTTGACGACGGTGAATCCGACGAAACCGATGAAGCGGATGAGGCCGACGACGCGGCCGAGGGACCGACCGACGACGATCTGAGCGCATTCGTCTAACAGCCGTTAATTAAGCGAAGTTGATCAAGGACACGGCGGGGCTACCGCCGTGTCCTTTGTGTATCCATCGCCGGAGGCGAATGATATGCCCATAATCCCAGCCCGATTGCTCGATCTGCTATCCGATGAAAAGAAAGCCTTTGCGTCGCTGGCGCTGACACTGGCCGACGGTTTGCCGCAAGTCACACCGATCTGGTTTAGCTGGGACGGTACGCACGTTATCCTGAACACGGCGCGGGGCCGCGTGAAAGATCGCGTGATGAAGCGCGGCGGCAAAGTGGCGCTGCTGATCGTCGATCCGGCTGATCCGTATCGCTATCTGCAACTACGCGGGCGCGTGATCGAGGAATCGGAAGACGGTGCGTACGACACGATCTGTGATTTGCAGTTGAAGTATCGGGGCAATCGCGACTATCCCAGGCGACCCGGTGAAGTGCGCGTGACGTACAAAATTCTGCCTGAAACGATTTTTCCGCGTCAATGAACCGGCGACAGACATGACACGACCCTGTCAAAAATCGACGGGGTCGTTGTGCGTTCAGCTCACAACCGGATGTAGCGTTTCCACTCCGGCCGAATGTCCGACGACATGATCAGGTAGTTGGTGCGCGGCGTCTTTGGCTCGTAATTGGGGTCGAAGAAACGCATGCCGGCTTCACGCATGGAGCGCCCGCCTTTGCGCTGCTGGCATTTGGGGCAGCAGGCCGTGGTATTGCTCCAGGTGTTGGGCGGGATGTTTTCGGCGCGGCAGTACCACTGCGGAATGATATGATCGATCGTGGCTTCGTGCGCGCCCAGCCGCTTGCCGCAAAACTGGCAGGTGTGATGATCGCGCGCCAGCACGCCGCGCCGGCTCCAGCCCACGCCGCGCCGGGGCACATTGACGTAGTAGCGCAATCGCAGCACGCTGGGCATGGGCTGGCGCGTGGCCTTAGAGCGCAGTTCGCGCCCCGGCAGCGCCTCCACCAGATCGACTTTGCCGTCCATCAGCAGGCCGATCGCGCGGCTCAACTTGACGACGGCCAGCGGCTCAAACGACGCGTTCAGCAGCAAAACGTTGATCATGGATCACCAACCCGATCTTACCCCCCGCCGGATAAACTCGTGTTAAGTTCGAATGATCTTTTCTTTACAAAGTACGGGAATCAATCTACAGCGGTTCGACTGGCAGCAAGCACGTGGTTGCGGATGTCGTTGTTGAATTTGTACCGTCCTGAACACACATAGTATACACGAATATGCGTTCCATGCCTAGAAATGCGCTGTGTGACGCCGGACATGGCTCGCCCGCACGTACAGCGGATGTGGTCGCTCAGAAGATACGACTTTCGGGCGTTCCTGGTCGCCAGCTGGCTGTTGAACTCGCACCGCGATTGCGCTGCACATCCCAGACTATCGTCAACAATTGGCGGCACTTCAACCACCACCTGCTCTTCACGCTGCGCTTGCCGCCAGTGCCAGCACGGCCAATCAATTTACCAAACCCGCACACTCTTGGCGGCCAGTGTGGCAATCAACAGACTGGCGAAATTGATCGGGTAAATGGCAGCCTGCCGGCGGAATCCCGGATTGCGCCCATCACCCGCTCAGGCCGCATGCTCGATCGACCTCAGCAGTTAACGATCGTAGGCGAACAGGGCCGGCACGCCGCCCGTGTGTAGAAAGATGATTGGCTCACGGCTGCCGAGTTGGCCGCGCTGCGCCAGATCGAGCAGCCCCGCAAACGCCTTGCCCGTGTAGACCGGATCGAGCAGAATCCCTTCACTGCGCGCCAATCGCCGCACCGCCTCAATACAGTCTTGAGTGAGAACAGCATAGCGCTCGCCGACATACGTACCTTCGATGAGCGGAACTTGATCGGATGTAAAGACGTGCAGCGCTCCCAGCCGCGAACAGACTTCACTCGCCAGCCGCGCGATCGAGTCAGGAAAGCCCTGCCACAACCTGCCCACATCGATGCCCAGCAAGCGCAGCGGCGAGTTCAACAGCGTCAGTCCGGCCAGCAATCCGGCCAACGTTCCGCCCGATCCGGCAGCGACGATGAGCCAGGCGTGCTCGATTCCGGCGGCGCGTGTTTGCTCGTCAAGCTCGATCGCCGCTCGCAGGTAACCGAGGCAGCCGCGCCAGGTGTGTCCCCCGACGGGGATGAAGTAGTGCGCGCCCACTCGCAGCCAGGCCACCAGCCGCACCAGGCGGATCGTCTGCTCAAGCGTCATACTTGCACCGCCGCCGCCAAACGGAATGAAGTGCATCTGTGCGCCGAGCAGTTGATTGATCAGCAAGTTGCCGGTCAGTTGCGCCGGGCGTCGTTCGAAGTAGAAGAGATGCGGTTCAAGATGGCACTGCTGCGCGACGGCCGCCGTGAGCCGCGCATGGTTGGATTGCAGACCGCCGAACGTCACGATCTTGCGCGCCCGACGCTGTTGCGCGTCGGCCATCAAATACTCCAACTTGCGCGTCTTGTTGCCGCCCAGCGCCGGCCCGATCTCGTCGTCGCGTTTGAGGTAGATCGGCCGATCGAGTTCGCCGCTCAAGCGCGGCAGAAATTGCAGCGGCGTCGGATACTGCGCCAGCGACAGGCGCGGATACTCGTCCAATTTTGAGCGGAGCGCGTTAACGTTCATGCGGCCATCAGATGCCGGGCCAGCCGCTTCGCCAACCCGATGATGGTCAGCACCGTCGGCCGCGCCAGCGCTTCGGGAAAGACGCTGGCATCGCACACATACAGTCCGCGCGTCTCCGTCTGCAAGTGCGTATCCACCAGCGTATTGATGCGCACCGTGCCGCTCGGATGCGTGCCGCGCAGCGGCGTCATGAAGAGCGTGTTTCGATCGGCGCCCGCTTCGATCAGGATGCGGCGGCACACTGCTTCGGCCTGCGCCAGTCTCGATCGATCGTTGGCCGTCAACGGCTTGCTGATCGATCCGTCCGCAAACACCCCGCCCGATACCTCATCTTTGAGTTTGATCATGACGCCCAGAATGTGGTTCCAGCGCGGCCAGTACAACGGATAGCGCCAGCCGTTGAGCGCCGTGATCAGCGGATATAGCAGCCACGGATCGATCAAGGTGCTGAGCATGTAACCGGCTTCGATGTTTTCCCACGACCACGTCATCGGCGGCTCATTGCCTGTGCCGCGCTCTTTGACGAAGCCATACACCATCACCGTCGTATCCATCGTCATGCCCTGGCCCGCTTCGCGGACGCCGGAAGATTGCAGGATGCGGGGCGTGCCGATACCGCCCGCTGCCAGCACGACCGTATCGGCACGCGCCACAAAAGCCCGACCGTTCAAGCGGCCCTCGACGCCGGTCACATGGCCATCTTCGCGCAGCACGCGATCGATGCGGGCCTGTGTGTGCAAAGTGGCTCCGGCGGCCACGGCCTCATCGACGTATTCGGCGGCGCTCCACTTGGCCCCGCAGCGACAGCCCAGCATGCACTTCGCGCCACAGTCCAATTTATCCGCGCGAGCCGGCCGCATGAACTTGAGTTGCGGCTGCCAGTCATAGCCCAGCGCCTGCGCGGCCTGCGCGATGCGCGTAGAAGCAGTTCCGCGCAAATCGGCCGGCAGCGGCGCGAGGCTCAACTCTTCGATCGTTTCCGCGACTTCCGCATCGATGTCTACGCCGTACTTGAGCTTGAGCCAGTCCGGCGACGGCGCGGCACACCCACAGTACATGCTCGTCGCCCCGCCGACCATCAGCGGGCGGATGATGTTCAAGCCTTCTTTCGTGAACAGGAGACTGCGGCGATCAGCATAGATCAACGCGCCCAGATACGTGCCATAGTAGGCGCG
>JAUQXD010000314.1 GCA_030834835.1 Thermoflexales bacterium
CTTTCACCAGCGCCAGACCCAGCCCCGCGCCGCCGTTGTCCTGCTGACGTGCCTGCTCCGATCGATAGAAGCGTTCCCACACATGCGGCAAATCTTCGGGCGAAATGCCTTCGCCCGTATCGCGGACCTCGATCGATGCGATAGATTGATCGGATGAGACGATCACCGCGACGATGCCGCCCGGCGGCGTATGCCGCAAACTATTATGGATCAGATTGCGCAGCACTTGATCCAATCGACCTTCATCCGCAATCGCGCGCACTTGTGCACGCACACCCGACTGAACCTCCGCAGCCACCTGGACCCGACTGGTTTGCCAGGCCAGCGGCGCGATCGTCTCCACCACACGGGCCGCCAACGCGCCGAGATCGATCGGTTGGCAGACCAGCGTCAATTGCCCCACTTCCGCGCGCGCGAGCGTGAACAGATCATCGATCAACGTTTGCAAGCGATCGGCCTCCCGATCCATGATCGTCAAGTCGTGGCGCAGCGTCTCCGGCGGCGTTGCGTCCCAATTAGTCAGCGCGGATTCCAAATAGCCACGCAGGGTGGACACGGGCGTGCGCAATTCATGCGACACACTCGCGATGAGTTCACGCCGTTCGTTCAGCAGCGCCGCCACCCGATCGCGCTCGGCCTGTAAATCGCGCACGGATCGATCGAGCGCCGCCGTCATCGCGTTGAAGTCGCTTTGCAGTTGCGCGATCTCATCCTGACCGGCGGCGTCGATCCGGACCGCATAGTCGCCTGCCTGAACGCGATGGGTTGCCACGGCCAACTTTTCAAGACGCTTCGTCAAACCGCGCGCCACGAAGTACGAAAAGATCAACGCGGGCGGCAACACGAGCGCGAGGCCGATCACCGTGAAGACGACCATGATGCTGGCGAGCGGTAAAAATCGATTGAGGATTTGCGCGGCGAACGAAGCGAAGGGTGAAGCCTCGGGCGCGATCAATTCGCTGGCGGCGCCGTAATTGGCGGAGTACAGCGTGAGGACCACGACAACCAGCAGCGCCAGCACCACCACCGTCATCAGAATCGCGTGTGTGAACGACCAGATTAAACGGCGGCGGCGCAATCGATCCCAGAACAACCACACGCCCACGCCCACGCGAAAGCAGAGGAAGCCGATCGCGCCGACCAGCAGAAAGAAGCCGCCCAACCACTCGGCCGACACCAGTTGAACGCGGAAGAACAATTCAAATAGTACGGATGGCAAACTGGCGAACAGGCCCGCACTGATTTCGCTCAGAAGGCGCTGCGGCCAGCGGCCGGTTGGCGGACGCAGTCGCAGCGCTGTCCACACCGCAATGCCCGCGCTGATGAAGAATAAGCCTTGCTGCACCACCACCGGTACGAGCTCTGATTGAAGCGAGAGCAGGATGGACAAAGACAACGCGCCCAGCGCATACGCTTCAAGCAAAGCGCGAAAGGGTGAGACAGAGGCGAGGAACCGCGACTGCGGCAAGGCAGATTCAGCCTTCATCCTTCATCCTTGCCCGTGTCCGCGTAGCGGCGGGCCGCCTGGCGCAGCCTTCAATCGATACCCCACGCCCCACACCGTCTCGATGTCATCGCCCAATGCGCCCAGCTTCTTACGCAGGCGCAGCATCGCGTTGTCCACGGAGCGATCGCCGCCGACGTAGGTTTCGCCCCACACCGTATCGAGTAGATAGGCACGGCTGAACGCGCGGCCGGGATTGCGCAGCAGCAAATGTAACAGATCAAATTCAGTGCGGCTGAGGTCGAGCGGTTCGCCGTCGAGTACGGCCAGATGCGCCTGCGGATCGAGCCGCAAGCCACCGCGCTCAATAGCCGTTTCGTCGCTCGCCCGATCGGCGCTCAGCATCTGCTGGATTTGCTCCACGCGGCGCAGCATCGCCCGCACCCGCGCGATCAACTCGCGCATGCTGAAGGGCTTCGTCAGATAATCATCCGCGCCTACTTCGAGGCCCACCACGCGATCGGTCTCTTCGCCCCGCGCGGTCAGCATCAGCACCGGCACCGCTGAAGTCCGTCGCAAGCGACGCAGCACTTCCAGCCCATCGAGTTTGGGCAGCATCCAGTCGAGGAGGATCAGATCGGGCGTGTGTGCGGCGTGCAGTTGCAGCGCCGTCAGGCCATCGCTCGCGCGGATGACGTCGTAGCCGGCCGCTTCCAGTTCGCGCGCGATGACTTGTGCTAAATCAGGTGTGTCTTCAACGAGGAGAATTTTCGCCATAGGGAGAAAAGAAACTCACGCAAAGAAGCAAAGGCGCAAAGATTTACAAGCCTTTCTTTGCCGCTTGCCCATATCCTCAGCCCTGTGGGCTGAGGTGGGCCGCCGGGCGTGCGGCTTGGCGTGAGGGACTTTACAATCTAAGTGATGTTAACGAGGCCACGCTGATTGATACGCGGCCAGGATACGATCGACCGTCTGATTGAACGCCTCATCGATCACGCGCCGCGCCGGATCGGCGTCGAACCACGCGATGATCTCATGCACGCCGCGCGAGAATGGAATCGCCGCCACGTAGTCCGGCACCAGCCGCTTGATCTTGGTGTTGTCGAACAGCACACTGTGCGCCTTATCGCCGAGCAAGCCATCACCCCAGTCGCGATCAAACATCGCGATGAAATCCGACGAGATGTGAACCAACTTCGGCTCGACGCCCAGTGCGTGACCCATCAGCAAATAGATTTGATTCCACGTCAGCACTTCATCCGATGTGATGTGATAGCTATCCCCGAGCGCGTGATGGTTGCCTAAGACACCCAGAAAACCTTTAGCAAAATCCGTGTGATGCGTCAGCGTCCACAGCGAGGTGCCATCGCCATGCACGATGACGGGCTTCCCCTGCCGCATCCGATCGAGCGTGGTGTAGCCGCCGTGAATGGGCGACAGCGTCGCATCGTAGGTGTGCGAGGGGCGCACGATCGTCATGGGAAACTGTTCTTCGCGATAGGCCCGCATCAGGCGCTCTTCACACGCGATCTTGTTGCGCGAGTATTCCCAGACCGGATTCGCCAACGGCGTCGATTCCGTGATGGGCAAGTTGCCGACCGGCTTCTGATACGCCGACGCCGAACTGATGAACACGTACTGGCCGGTACGTCCGCGAAACAGTTCCAGGTCTGTCTCGATATGCTCAGGCGTGAACGCGATCCAATCCACTATGGCATCGAACTTATGATCCTTCAGCGCCGCCCGCGCCGAGGCTGCATCGCGGATGTCGCCGCGCAGCACGTGTGCACCCACGGGCACAGGCCGCTTAGTCGTCTCGCCGCGATTGAGCAGATACAGATCGTGGCCGCGTGCAATCGCCAATCGTGAACACGCCGAACTGATGATGCCGGTGCCACCGATGAATAGGATTTTCATAGTCATCCTTTCGTGAGCCGGTTAAGCGGGAAATAAACAGGAATAGAATAGGTCTGGAGGCAGATTATAGCACTGTCGCTCCGCGCCTGGTGTTTAATGCTATAATCAGCTCAAGCCAGTGGCGAGAGAAGTCTGAGAGGTGTCCCCATGCTGCCAACCCGGTTCCCGGTTGTTCTGCTGGCCGATGACGACGACCCCATTCGCAAGTACCTCCGTTACGTGTTAGAGCGCGACGGTTACGAAATCATCGAGTGTTCCGACGGCGCCGCAGCGGTGGCCGCCTGCCAACGGCAGCTGCCAGATGTGGTGCTCATGGACATTCGCATGCCGAAACTGGACGGCATTTCCGCCTGCGAACAGATCCAGCGTCTGCCCGGCGGCCCGCAAGTGCCCGTGTTGATGATCACGGCGCTCGATGATTACGCCAGCATCGATCGGTGTTTTGCGGCCGGCGCCTCCGATTACATCACCAAGCCCATCAATCACGCCATTTTACGCCAGCGCGTCCGTCGGCTGGTGCACGCCCGCCAGACCGAAGACGCCCGGCGGATCGGCGAGCAAAAATATCGCAGCGTCTTTGAAGCGACCAACGATGCGCTGCTGATTCTCGATGTGACCACCGGCCAGATTCTCGGCGCGAACCCGGCGGCCTGTGAACTCTTCGAGCGGACCGGGGCGGAGCTGACCGATTTGACCCTGTTCGAGCTATCCGCCGAGCCGGATCAGACCGCGCTAACGCTGCGGCAGCGGCTGGAACACGTACCGCGGCGCTATTACAAAAAACGCGATGGCACCCGTTTCCCCACGGAAGTCACGGTGAGTTATTTCACCCAGGCCGGCCGCGAAGTCTGCACGACCGCCATCCGCGACATCACGCAGCGCCAGCACATGGAAGATGCTCTGCGCGAAAGCGAAGCCCGCTATCGCCAGATGTTCGAACAAAATCAGGCCGTCCAGTTGCTGATCAATCCCGACACGGGCCAGATTATTCAAGCCAACCCGGCCGCCGTCCGCTTCTACGGCTACCCGGCCGAGACCCTGCAGCGCATGCGCATCAGCGACATCAACCAGCTCGACCCGGCCCGGATAGCCGACGAGATGCAGGCCGCTCTGAGCGACCAGCGCAACACGTTCGTCTTTCCGCATCGACTGGCCTCGGGCGAAGTCCGGCAGGTGGAAGCCCACTCCAGCCCGATCGATCTGCGCGGCCAGCGCGTGCTGTACTCCATCATCCACGACATCACCGAACGCCAGCAGGCCGAAGAGGCGCTTCGTGACAGCGAAGCCCGCTTTCGACTGCTGGCCGATCACGCGCCGGTGTTGATCTGGATGGCGGGCACCGATACGCTCTGCACGTTCTTCAATCAACCGTGGCTCGATTTTACCGGCCGTACCCTTGAGCAGGAACTGGGCAATGGCTGGGCCGAGGGCGTCCACCCCGACGATTTTCAGCACTGCCTCGCGGCTTATCATGCGGCCTTTCACGCCCGTCAGCCGTTTCGCCTGGAGTATCGCCTGCGGCGCGCGGACGGCGCGTATCGGCGGGTCATCGACAATGGTCTGCCGCTGTTTTCGAGCAACGGTCTGTTCACCGGTTATATCGGTTCCTGTTTCGATATTACCGAGATAAGGGAGGCGCACGCCGAAGTCGAACGGCTGGCGCGTCACAACGATCTGATACTGACTTCAGCCGGCGAGGGAATTCTGGGCCTGGACGAGCAGGGCAACCACATTTTTGTCAATCCGGCCGCCGCTGCCATGCTCGGCTATGAAGTGCCAGAGCTGATCGGCCGGCCGAGTCACGTAACGTGGCATCATACCCGATCCGATGGCACACCGTATCTTCAGGAAGACTGCCCGATCTACGCGGCCTTTCGGGATGGCATCATCCACCGGGTAACGGACGAGGTCTTCTGGCGGAAAGACGGCGCCAGTTTCCCGGTGGAGTACGTCAGCACGCCCCTGCAGGAAGGCGATCGATTGACGGGCGCGGTCGTCGTCTTCAGCGACATCACGGCGCGCAAACACGCCGAGAACGAAATGGCGCGATTGTATCAGGCCGAGCAGTCGCAGCGCCGACTGGCGGAAGCGCTGCGTGATACGGCCGCGCAACTGAACCACACGCTCAATCTGGAAGAAGTGCTCGATCAGGTGCTGGACAACGTCGGGCGGGTGGTGCCGCACGATGGCGCGCACGTCATCCTGGTTGAAGACGGCGTGGCGCAGCTGGTGCGCAATCGCGGCTTTAGTCCCCCTGCCCCGGAACTGCGGCCGGCATTCCAGCTGCCCATCAACGACATACCGCCGCTGCGGGACATGGCCGCAACCGGGCAGCCCCTGGTGATTCGCGACACGCGTGACTACACCGGCTGGGGGGCGATGGGGAGCATGATGCAGCTGCGAGCCGTGCTCAGCGCGGCGATTGTTTTCAAGCAGCAAACGCTTGGCTTTCTCATCCTCATGAGCGGCGAGCCGGACTTCTTCACTGCCACGCACGCCGAGCGGCTACAGGTGTTTGCCGATCAGGCCGCCATCGCGCTCGAGAACGCCCG
>JAUQXD010000315.1 GCA_030834835.1 Thermoflexales bacterium
AGGTCGCCGCAATCTCTCGGTGTGATTGTTGGCCCGCGTCAACGGCTGCAATCACACGTTCACGTAAATCTTGGGAATAGGCTTTCATGCAATCCAGTTTAATCGATTCTTTGTGTAAATCAAATCGGAAATCGCTCTAGATAAGTGCTCATTGTTTCCCTCGATCGCCGCTGTGTGTCATTCCGAGCGACCACAGGGAGCGAGGAATCTCTACCCCGGTCTGCGTTTCACGTCCATGGAGCCAGAGATTCCTCGGCCTACAGCCTCGGAATGACACGCCGGGATCAGAAAATGCTCTGTTCGATGTTCCACAGCTTAGCAATCGCGCGAATCTCGTCCACGCTCAAGCCTTCGCCCTGCTCGTGATTGACCAGATTCATGTATTCGTAGCGCGCGGCCGTTTCGGCGTACTCGATGCGATCGGCAGCGCGCTTGGCCGAGACATCCGATCGGGCCATGACGCCGTGCTTGCCCCAGATCACGATGCGATGATGCCGCAGCGATTCGAGCGTGGCCGCCATCAACTCACCGGAACCGGGCACCAGAAACGGCACATGTCCGATGCCTTCCGGCAATTGCACGATCAACTCCGGCTGCCAGCGCAGCAAGTGTCGATTGAGATACGGCTCATATTGATAACGCGGAATGTGACTGAGGTACGTCAAATGGCGCGGCTGCGCGTGAACGACCGCGTGGAAGTTCGTGCCCGATTGCATGACCTGGTCGTAATGTACGGCCAGATGCGAGTTGAACTCGCTCGTCAGGCGCGTGAACAACTTGCGCGGCGAAGTGTACACCCGACCGGTCTGGCCGCCCTCGTCGATCACCACACAGCCCAGATTCGCGGTGGGATCGGTAATGACTTCGCGCAGGCGGCGGCCAGAACCGGTGACGATGAAGGTTTTGCCCGCCAACTCCGGCACGGCTTGCGGCAGTTCGAGCGCATCCACCAATGGGAAGCGGCGGCGCACATCGAGGGGCCAGCCGATGTACACCGAAATGTTGCCGGCCGCGCCTTCGCTCGCTTCGATTTCGGACAGGCGTTGGCCTGCTTCACCGGTCAAGGTCAATAGTTCATCCAGTTCGGGATAGGGTGCGTCTAACATGGTATATCCTTCTTTCAAAAAAATTTCAGACTCGTGGTGCGTGAAACACTCCTCACGCACTACGCAACACGCATCACGTTTGACAATCTTTCATACGCCACGTCCCATTCTGCGGCGGCTCGCGGCTCATACGTCGCCGGTTTGAATGAGTGGCGCACCACGGCGCGCGCTTCGTCCACCGATGTGAGATGGCCCAATGCGATGGCCTGCATCAGTACATTGCCGATGGCGGTCGCTTCGATCGGGCCCGCCACAACCGATCGATGGGTGGCATCCGCCGTGAGTTGATTAAGCAATCGGTTTTGCGTGCCCCCACCGATGATGTGGATCGGCTCCAAGCGATAACTCAACAGTTCCTCCAATCGATCCAGCACCCAGCGATATTTCAGCGCCAGACTTTCCAGTGCGCAGCGCACGATGGCGCCTCTGGTTTCGGGGACAGGCTGTTGTGTGCGCGCACAATACTGCTGGATGCGTGCTGGCATGTCACCGGGTTGAAAGAAGTCGTCGGCGTCGACATCGATGATCGATCGGAACGGTTCTGCGCCCGCCGCCAGTTGTGTGATTTCAGTATACGACAATTCTTCACCCGCGCGCGCCCAGGTACGGCGGCATTCCTGCACCAGCCACAACCCCATGATGTTCTTGGAGAAGCGCCACGTGCCGTTGACGCCGCCCTCATTCGTGAAGTTGTATTTCAAACTTTGCGCGTTCACGATCGGCTCGCTGGCCTCTGCACCCATGATCGACCACGTGCCGGAACTGATCCATGCGAAGTGCTGATTTTCAGCGGGCACCGCCGCAACGGCTGATCCCGTATCGTGGCACGCAGGCGCGATGACGGGCACCCGACCGCAGCCGGTCTCTTCCGCGATGTCGGGCAATACGGTGCCTAACACCGTGCCGGGCTGCACGACTTCGGGGAAGATGTGGAATGGAATACCCAGCGCTTCGAGCAATGGCTGCGACCACCCGCATTGACGCGGATCGTAACACTGTGTCGTTGTCGCCATCGTGAATTCGCAGGCTTTGCGTCCGCTGAGCCAGTAATTGAGCAAATCGGGCGTGGTTAAGAATGTTTCGGCGATCGGCAAGGCGGGCGATTGCTGCACTACCATCGAAAACAGTTGATACAACGAGTTCAACTGCATGAATTGAATGCCGGTCAAATCGAAGATGCGTTCGCGTGGCAGACGCTTGAATGATTCCTCCACCAGACCGTCGGTGCGGCTGTCGCGATAGTGATACGGATTGCCGATGAGTGCGCCCGTTCGATCGAGCAAGCCGTAATCCACGCCCCACGTGTCGATGCCAATTCCGGCCAGTTGAACGCGATGCTTGTGCGTGGCAATGTGCAACGCCGTCTTGATCTCCGACCATAGTCGCAGGATGTCCCAGTGCAGGCCGTCAGGCAGCCGCACTGGAGTGTTGGCGAAACGATGGACTTCGGTCAACGACAACCGGGTGTCGTCGAGCGCGGCTAAAATCGCACGACCGCTTTCGGCACCCAGGTCGATGGCCAGATAGGTGTGTGGCGTCATGATGATTCTCTCGGATAGGAGATGGTGTTGTCCGCGCCGCAAATCGTTAGCGGCGCAGCGGCCGCGTGAAGCGCCGCCTGCCAATCGGGGAGAAGTGAGTCGTCAACGTAGAGCTGTGAGATTTGATCGAGCCGCGCAAACAAAGTCAGATCAACTTTACCCAGTTTGCTCGCATCAATCAGCGCGACGATCGAACTTGCCGCGGTAATCATCTTGCGCTTCAGTTGCGCCTCGTGGATGTCCACTTCGTACAGGCCGCTGTCCGGCGACAGGCCGGTGGCTGACAGAAACGCCGTTTTAACTCGCAAGTCTTCGAGCGCACGCTCGGCAATCGGACCGGAGACCGCCGCCCCATCCGATCGCAATTCGCCGCCCAACAGAATCACGGTGTGGTTGGCATTCGTCGCCAGGTTGCGCGCCAGTTCGACGCCGTTGGTGATAATTGTGAGGTTGCGGCGGTCACGTAAGTAACGCGCCAGATGATAAACGGTACTGCTGGCATCACACACAATCGAGTCGCCGTCTTGCACCAGTTCGGCCGCATACCGGGCCATGTTTTGCTTGGCCGCCGCATGGACGCTGGCGCGCGCTGCAAAGGCGGGAGCCTCGGAACGGTGCGGTTCGATGACGGCCCCGCCCCGGACGCGCTTCAGTTGACCGTCGGCGGCCAGCGCCCGCAAGTCGTTGCGCACAGTGCCTTCCGAGACGCTAAGCAACCTGGCAACCTCGGGCACGCGGATGCCGGGCTGCTTTTGCATGACGTCCAGGACACGCTGCCGACGCTCGAATGAGGTCAATTTTTCCTCTTTGCCGGATAGTCTTGCTGAAAATTGATGATTATTTGTCTAAGTTTGACGAAATCAATATATCATCGTATTGAATTTTGTCAATAGGGAGTTTTGTCCAAATCTTATAGAAGTCAGCGAACTGCCCGAATGGTTGTTGCGCAGTAAGGGCAAAACGGGTTTATAGTAGGCTCAATTGGACGAGCCTGAACTTCACCATCCCAAATTGGCAGGAGGCCAACCATGACTGAGACCACCGAGAGTAAGTCCGCCGTTACGGCGCATGAGCATCGCCGGGCTTTTTCCGCCAGGCAGGCTCGCGCGGGCGCGCAAGGCCTGATCAACCTTGTCCTCATGATTTTGACCGTGCGCGATATTCGCAAGCGCAGCGACGATGAGATCAAAGGCAACCGCAAACTCTGGATGCTTGCGGCTTTTGCGCCGCCGCTCGGCCCCATCGCCTACCTGGTGTTTGGCCGCAAGCGTGGCGCTGCTGCAACCGAGTTTCCGCTGGAGAGTGGCGATGAATTATGAAGTACAAAAGCGTTGGCGGTCGTCCGACGGGTTAGCCGGAAGTCGTTGAGATCAGCGATTGTCTATCAGCCGCGCTGAATAATCAACATCCCCGGATCAATCTCTGATCCGGGGATGTATGTTGCGCAGTAAAAACAGCGCTCACCTAAATACGAATGGACGGAAACGCAATCACCGCCCGATTGGTTTAAGCCAATTGAGCACGACGACGTGACATTCGTCAGTTGACGCAGACAGCGTGCTGCGCTTATTCTGAAGCCGATTGACTCAGCCGCCCTCGGTGGCGGGAAGGATAAGCCAGCCATGTTGCTCGACGATTTTCTACCCACGCACGAATTCGATGAATTTCACGCCGTGACCGTGCAGGCGCCGCCCGATCGGGTATACGCCGCGATTCATGAGCTGCGCGCCGGAGAGTTATCGCCGCTCGTCAATCTCATGCTGTCCATCCGCCGCCTGCCGGCCCGGCTGTTGCGTAAAGCGGGACCACGGTTGGCCGACGACAGGCCGTTCTTGCAGCAGATGTTCGACAACGGCTTTATCTCGTTGGGTGAGACGCCCGATCGGGAGGTGGTCTTCGGTTTGATCGGGCAATTCTGGAAGTTGACCGGCGGCGACAGTCCGCCCATCGCTTCACCCGATCACTATCGAGCCTTTGATGATCCGCGGTATGCCAGAGTGGCAACGAATCTGCTGATCAGCCCCGCCGCCGCGCCGGGCACGGTGCGCCTGAGCACGGAGACGCGTATCCACGTGTCCGATCCAACGACGCGCCGCAAGTTCGGCTTCTACTGGCGGCTGATCTCGATGGGCAGCGGCTTCATTCGCGTGTTGTGGTTGAAGGCCGTCAAACGCCGCGCCGAGCGCGCCGTCAACTGACATCGATCTGAAAACCGAATTTTTGCAGACGCTCAAGAAAGGATCACGCTCATGAAGGTCTGGACCTACGTCTTCATCTCGACCTCGCAACCGCGCAAAGTTGTGCGAGCCATCCGCCAGATTCCGGGTGTGATCAAAGCCGACGCGCTGTTCGGCACACCGGATGCCATCGCCATTGTCGAAGGTGACGACCTCGCCGCGATGGACGCCGTGATCGATCGGATTGTGGAAGTGCCAGGCGTGACCGCCACCGACTCCAAAGTCGCGCGCTGGATCGATTGACAGTGGAGTAGATGGCAACCCGGCCAATGCCTCACATCTAATCCGCGCCCGACGCCCCCTCTCCGCCCGATGATGCTCCGCTATCTCAAGGCGCCGCCCTCATTCACCATGAACATCCACTCGTGGCGCTACACGCCCCCTGGCCTGTCTGTTCCGCATCATAAACAACGGGCCAATCGAACGCAATGGCTCAGTCGGAAAGGTGAAATAGGGTATAATCCCCCGCATCATTCCTGCTCAACACCTCAATCATGTGAGTGTAATTATGAGTCAACGTCGACAGCGTCAACTCTTATTGGGAATCGTAGCGGGCGCGGCAGCGAGCCTCGGCGCGATCTGGGTGCGGCGCGGGCAGACCACGCGTGCCAGCCTGGCCGCCCGGATCGAAGAAGTCACACGGCAGAACGTTCAGCAATTGGGTGTGGCAGCCGAGTCGCGCTTCATCAATGTCAATGGCCTACAACTGCATACCGTTATCGCCGGCCCGCGTGACGGAAAACTGGTCGTGCTGCTGCACGGCTTTCCTGAAAATTGGTATACGTGGCGTAATCAGATCAAGCCCCTGGTTGATGCTGGCTACCGTGTAGCTGTGCCCGATCAGCGTGGCTACAACCTCAGCGCTAAGCCGGTCGGAGTGCACAACTATCGCCTTGACGCATTAGCCTCCGATGTTCGGGAGTTAATCCGATCTTTCGAACGCGAGCAGGCGATCGTCGTCGGGCACGATAGTGGCGGTGGCGTGGCATGGCAATTAGCGATGGACTATCCTGAGGTTGTTGAAAAGTTAATTATCATCAACGCACCGCATCTGGCTGCGTTCCGGCGCGAGATCCGCGAGAATCCTGCCCAGCAGCAAAAATCGTGGTATATGGCGGCCTTCCAATTGCCGTGGCTGCCGGAGCTGCTGCTGGGTCAGTCGCCGCTGGCGACCGCCGATCTGTTCTGTCGCAAGGGCGCAGTCAATCAAGAAGCCTATTCCAGTTACGATTTGCATGGATTGGCCGTGTCCATGTCCCAGCCGGGCGCCCTGACCGCGATGCTCAACTGGTACCGGGCTGTGTTCCGCGATTGGTCGTCATTGCAGGCTCGCCAGATCGATACGCCAACTTTGTTAATCTGGGCCGAACAAGACATTGCGCTCGGCAAGTCACTGACCTATGGCCTGGATCAATGGGTTACTCATTTGAAGATTCACTACATTTCCGACTGCGGGCACTGGGTGCAGAACGAAGCGCCGGATGAGGTGAATGCGCAACTCCTGGAGTTTATCAAGTAGATTGGTGATTAGTAGATT
>JAUQXD010000316.1 GCA_030834835.1 Thermoflexales bacterium
GTTTCAGATCGATCGCTTTTTGCCGCACTTCGGACAACAGCATCAGGTTATCCGTAATGCTGTTGATCTTGTGCACATTCTTCAGGATCGACGTCAGTGCCGCGACAATCTCGACAGGCGATCGATCGGTGTTCAGCAACAACAGTTCAGCATAGCCGGCAATGATGTGCAGCGGGTTCTTGAGGTCGTGCGCCACACTGTGCGCAAACGCGTCCAGTTCGGCATTCCGTGCCTGCAGTTCGATATTGCTCTGCCGCAGCCGCGCTTCGGCCTGTTTGCGCTCGGTGATGTCAATCGCGAAGATCCGGATCGTGCCAAAGCCCTGTGCCAGATGGATGCTTTCCACAAACATCAACTGGCCGATTGCTACCTCGCGACGAACCACGCCCTCGGGCCGCCGATCGAGGTCAGCCACGATCGCGGGCCAATCCGACGGAATAAACCATCGCCCGTCCGAGATCAGCCCCTGTTGCTCCAGCAACCGCTGCGCGCTCGGATTGCAAAATGTCACCGCGCCGGCTTTGTTCACTTCCAGCACCGGATTGGGGTTCAGCAGCGGGAACGACGAGATGCGCCGGATCTCCTGTTCGGCCAGCTGCCGCTCGGTGATATCGACCCCGGTGCCAATGACATGCTCGATCGCGCCATCGTCAGCCGTCAGGACGGTATTGGACCACGCAATCAACCGCCGCCGATTGTCCTTCGTGACCCAATGGTTCTCAAAATCCAGCGGAAAATCGCCGGCGCGCAGCCGCTCAAACACCGTGCGCACCGCGTCCAGTTCCTCGGGCGTGAGCAGCATATCCCAGAGATGGCGGTTGATTACTTCACTGGCCGCATAGCCCGTCAGCCGTTCGCAGGCGCGATTGAAGCGGACGATGCGCCCCGCCCGATCGAGCACGATCACCAGCGCGCCGACCGTATCCAGCACCGCCGAAACGAAATTGCGTTCATGCTTCAGATCTTCTTCAATTTGCTGGCGGTGGTCGTGCTCTTCGCTTTGAGGCAGTTCAGCCGCGGATTGATCGGTCATGATAATCGGTCCTTTTGAAGCCGTCCCGAATGGGAGTCAAAGCAATATCCCCCGCTTATCTAACCGAATCTGACACGATTTTGATACGGCCAGGCCACCCGACACACTGGCAGCCAACAGCGCCTGGCCACAGTGCCGACACTTTAGTCGGGTCCCCAGCCGCGCTCCTCCACGCACTGGAAGATGTCGGTGTCGCTGACGATGCCGACCAGTTTGCCGTCCTTCATCACGACGGCGCGGCGAATGTTCGCATCCAGCATGATAATGGACGCCTGTTTGATCGGCGTGTCGGGCGAGACCGTAATCAGCGGCGACGACATCAGATCGCCGACAGTCAGGTTAAACAACGGCCGATCGGCCGCCACGACCTTCTTCAGCAGATCGCGTTGGGTCATAATGCCATACGCGCCGCCCGGTCGATCGGGTTCTACCACCACGCTGTGGATGTGCTTGCTGCGCATCAAATGCACGGCGTCCTCGGCCGGCATTGAGGCGGGCACGGTAATCACGGGCGAGGTCATAATCTCATCGACGATGTACGGTTTCAGGCCAGTCATGGGCGTGCCTCCTGATCGATCTGAGATAAATGCATCATACTCGTCTGTGAAGGGCGTGTCAATAACCACCAGGTTGACGGCGCTGGCGAATGGCCTATACTTGCAGCCAAATCACTCACTTGAGAAAGAAGCCATGCCTGAATTTCGCCGCCAGACCCGCGCTTACACGTTAGACCAACTTCAGCCAGAACTGGGCCGCGTCATCCGCGAACACCTTGAAGCGCAACACCTGACGAACCTGGTCAACGAAGTGATCGCGTGTTGCGAAACCATCTCGGACAAGGTCGGCGCGTCGTGGTACGACGCCTTGTTCGGCGACACGAGCGATTTCACCACCAGTCTGGCGTTAGTCCTCGCGCCGCAGCGTTTGATCTGGGCGCGCAGCGGCGAACATACGGCTACCACGGTCGCCTCCGCACCGTTGAACGATCTCATCGTCAAAGTCTTCCGGCCGGGGAACTCCAAAGACTTCGGCTTGAAATTGTCGGTGCGAATCCCAGGCATGCGCGGCGTGGTCAACGGCGAACTGCTGCTGGGGCCGGAACCCGCCGCCGAGAAATTCTGCATCGCGCTGGGTCAAGCGATGGGCTTCGACCTCATGGCGCCGCCACCCAAACCGTGGTGGGATCGCTTGTTCAGCAGATAAAACGAGCGAGCCGACTCAATGTCGGCTCGCTTCATCCTGCAGATTTCTGCCTTCAGCCTTCGGCTAGTCCACGCTCTTCGCGCCGGACTTCATCGCCCTGAGCAGCGTGTCTTGATCCACCGGCAAACGTCGCACTCGCACGCCAACGGCGTTGTAGATCGCATTCGTGATCGCGGGCGTGATGGGAATGCTGCTGATCTCGCCCACGCCCTTCGCGCCAAACGGCCCGGTGGAAATCTCGTGCTCCACGATAAACGACTTGATCTCCGGCGCGTGTTTGATGCTGGGCATCTTGTAGCGCGCCAGCCATTGCGCCCACGGCACACCCTTATCGTGTGGAAACTCTTCCGTCAGCGCATTGCCGATGCCCATCACGATGCCGCCCTCGATCTGCCCTTCCAGCGCCAGCGGATTGATCGCGCGGCCGATGTCGTGCGCGGCCACGACCTTAAGCACTTTCACCTGGCCCGTGTCAGTGTCCACTTCCACCAGCGCGGCGTGCGCGGCATACGAGAACGCCACGTGCATATCGCCGCCCTGGCCCAACGGCTTCGTCTCCGGCGCAGTGTATTCGTACACCAGTTTAGTCGCGCGGCCTTCGGCCTCCATCCACTCGACGACTTCCGCAAACGACGCGGATTTGCCGTTCGGGTGGCCATTGTTGCCACCCGCCTCGACCCGCTGATTGCGAAACTTCAGCTGATCGGGTGCGGCGTCCAAATGCTCAGAAGCCACCTGCGCCATGACTTCACGCATCTGAATCGCCGCATGTTTGGCCGCATTGCCGCTCACATACGTCTGGCGCGAGGCCGTCGTCGGGCCGCCGTTCGGCGTGAGGTCGGTATCGCTCAACAGCACCTTTACCTGCGTGATCGACAGACCCAGTTCTTCGGCCACGACCGCCGCCAGCACGCCCGGCAGCCCCTGCCCGATCTCCGCCGATGACGTGCGAATCTCCGTCGTGCCGTTGCTATACACTTCGATCTCCGCGCCTGAACAATCGTTCGCGCCGCCGCCGAGGCCGGTGTTCTTGTAGCCCACCGCGATGCCCCACGCGCGTTTCTTGTTCGCGGGCACGGGCCCAGCGGGCATGATCATGTGCGGCACAACTTTGTCGATGCACTCGTCCAGGCCCACACTCTCAGTCAACAATTGATTCGTGTTGGTACGCGAGCCGACGTGCAGTGCATTCATCTTGCGCAGCTCAATCCGATCGATGCCCAGCTGTTCCGCCAATTCATCCATCGTCATTTCGACGGCATACGCCGACTGCGTCACACCGAAGCCGCGGAACGCGCCCGCCGGGACGTTGTTGGTGTACATCGCGAAGCAATCGGACTTGGCATAGGGCACATCATACGGGCCATTGGCGTGCGTCGTCGCGCGCGTCAACACCTTCTCGCCCAATGATGCATAAGCACCCGTATCGCCGTACAATTCTGCCTTGGCCGCAACCAGTCGCCCGTCTTTCTTCGCACCCATCTTTACTGTGATCTTGGTGGCGTGCCGCTTGGGGTGCACAATCAGCGATTCGTGGCGCGTGTACAACATCTTCACGGGATGACCCGTCGCCTTCGCCAGCAGCGCGACGTGAATCTGGCCCATGATGTCTTCTTTGCCGCCAAAGCCGCCGCCGATCAACGTGCCGATGATGCGCACTTGCGATTCTGGCACGCCCAGCGAGTAAGCCACCTGCTCGCGATCTTGATACGAAATTTGCGAGCCGACATAGATTTCGTAACGCCCGTCGTCCGTCATACGCCCGACCGCGCACTCTGGCTCGAGGAAGGCGTGCTCGGTCGAAGCCGTGTGATACGTCCGCTCGATAATGACATCGGATTCGGCGAAGCCTTGATCAATATCGCCCTTGACCACCTTGATGTGCTTGAGCAAATTGCCTTTTTCGTGGACTCTGGGCGCATCAGGTTGATGGGCGTACTCGGCACTATCGACGATGGGCAGCGGCTCGTACTCCACCTCGATCAACTTTAGCGCTTCTTTGGCCGTGTCCAGATCATCGGCGGCAACAATCGCAACCGCATCGCCGACGTAGCGGACCTTGTCATAGCAGAGGACAGGCCAATCGATGGTGACTAGACCGTGATTCTTGCGCCCCGGCACATCCTCGTGCGTCAACACCGCACGCACACCCGGCAGCGCTTTCGCTTTACTCGTATCGATCTTCTTGATCAACGCGTGCGGGATGTTGGCGCGCAAGGTCGCCCCCCACAGCATGTCGGAGAACACAACATCGTCGGTGTAGATGGCCGAGCCGGTGACCTTCGCCACGGCATCGGCGCGCGGCAGCGCCTCGCCCACGACGTTGTAACCATGTTTGGTCTCAGGCAGATACTCTTCCAGTGACACATTCTGACCGTTCGCCGCTTTGATGGCGTTCTTCACGGCCACATAGCCCGTGCAGCGGCAGTACGTGTCTTTCAACGCGATCTTGATCTCTTCTTCGGTGATGGGCTGGCCCTGCTTCCTGTCCAGCAGTGCCTTCGCCTGCATGATCAAACCCGGCGTGCAGAAGCCGCATTGCACCGCGCCGTATTTGATGAAGTTTTCCTGAAGGGCGTGCAGATGGCCGTTGGCCAGGCCCTCGATCGTTTCGATGTGGCGACCTTGCGCCTTCAACGCAGGATAAATGCACGAATTGACCGACTGCCCATCGACGATGACGGTGCAGATACCGCACTCGGCTTCGTTGCACCCGACCTTGGTGCCCGTCATGCCCAGCTTATAGCGCAATACTTCCGCCAGAAATTGATTCGGCGTCACTTCAACTGAAATCGGTTTGCCATTAAGGGTAAAATCTAAAGTTGGCATCTTGAACTCCTTGGCTAATTCGATCAACCACTACGAACATGAAAGGAACACTAAGTTTTTCTTCGTGATTCTTGGTGTCCTTCGTGGTTGCAATTTTTACTCAACCTCGTAAATTTCCGGCACAGCCACGCTCGTCTTCGCGCGGTCGAAAGCTTTGCTCAGCGTCCGGCGCAGCAGCACGGGCAGCACCTCGCGGCGATATTCAGCCGTGGCGCGACGCGGGCTGGTGCGCGGCTTGCACTCGCTCAACAGCACGGCGATCGCGGCTTCGATGGATTCGGCAGTCGCGGGTTTATCCTTCAAGAAACTTTCGGTCTGTTTGCAACGGAACGGTGTGGGAGCGACGGGGGCGACGGCAATGGCGGCTTCGGCGATGTAGTCATCGATCACACGCACCTTGACCGACATATTCATGATCGGCAGCGCCACGCCCTGCGGGCGCATAATGCGCGATGACGCACTCGCTTCGTGATCGGCGGTGCCCTTGAAGCGCAAACCAACGATCACCTCGCGCGTGCTGTCGACGGCCGATTGGCCGGGGCCGCGAAATAGGGAGGTGAACGGAATCCAGCGGCGGCCGGTGTATGAGGCTACTTCTACTTCAGCGTCGAGCGCGTTGAGGGCAGTAGTGCCATCGGCCGCGGGCAAGGCGTGCGCGACGTTACCGCCCAGCGTAGCGACGTTTCGGACTTGCGGCCCGCCGACGACATAGCTCGCTTCAACGAGCGCCGTCGCTCTCTGATGCAGCAGTTGGCTTTCCACAATCTGATTGTGCGTCACGCCGCAGCCGATGGTAATCGTCCCGGCGTCCTCACAGATGACGTCGAGGCCAATGATGCGCGTTACATCGATCAGCGCTTCCACCGGATGTTCATTGCCCTGCTGTAAATCGAGGATTAAGTCGGTGCCGCCTGCGACCACGCGCGCCTGGCCGTTATAGCGCGTCAGCAGGGCAACGGCATCTTCAACCGAGGTCGGCAAATGATACTCATTCCAGAGTGGCATGTATTCCTCTCTATTCAACGTGGTACTGCAAGATCGATGGTGCTTTTCGGTGAACGAGGATGCTCACCGCCGCTTCACGTCCGACGTGAACCGACCAGCGATCGGGGATGGAAAAATTATAACACACCATAGGGGCCGATCCATGTGTCGGCCCCGGGCGAACACACGGGTTCGCCCTTCCGGTTTTTCCTTGACGACGCCCGCCATCAACAAACCCAGGTCTTCGGGCGTAGCCTCGCCGCGATTGACCAGGCCGACGATGCGGCCCTCAAACATCACCGCGATTCGATCGGACATCTCTTGTATCTCGTCCAGGTCCTCCGAGATCAACAGGATAGCCGTGCCCGAATCACGCTGTTCCATCAGGCGTTGATGGATGTACTCGGTTGCGCCGATGTCCACGCCGCGCGTGGGCTGGGCGGCGATTAGAATCTTGGGTTCGCGCGAGAGTTCGCGCGCCAGGATTAGTTTTTGAATATTGCCGCCCGATAGATTCTTGATCGGCGTTTCCAGCGTGGGTGTCTTGACGCTGAATTTGTTGATCAGCATCCGCGCATGCGCCTGCATCTCGGCAAAATTCAAAAAGATGCCGTGCGTGAATTTGGGCGAGGCATGCTCGTGCAGGAACACATTCTCCTGCACGGAAAATTCACGGATCGCGCCGTCGCGCATGCGCTCTTCCGGCACGTAGGCGAGTCCGGCCTCAATTCGCGCGTGCAAGGAGGCGTTCGTCATATCGTGTGTATCGATCGTAATCTGGCCGCCCGTCACCTTGCGCAGCCCGGCCAGGCACTGCGCCAATTCGCGCTGCCCGTTGCCGGACACACCCGCCAGGCCCAGAATCTCGCCGCCGCGCACTTCCAGATTGCAGCCGCGCAACGCCTCCGTGCCGCGATCACCCATCGCATGCATGGCTTCGATCTTCAAGCGGACGGCGCCCGCCTTCATCGCCTGCGGGGCCAGCGCCTTCACGTCGCGTCCCACCATCATTTTGGCGAGTTCGTTGCGGGTGGCCCCTTTGGTCAGGCGTGTGCCCGCCAGCTTGCCGTCGCGCAGCGCCGTCACGCGATCGCTGATCGCCATCACTTCGTGCAATTTGTGCGAAATAAAGATCAACGCATGGCCCTCACTCGCCATGCGACGGAAGGTCATAAATAGATCGTCCACTTCCTGCGGTGTGAGCACAGCCGTCGGTTCGTCGAGGATAATCAGGCTGGCCCCACGATAGAGGGCTTTGATAATTTCAACGCGCTGCTGTTCGCCGACCGCCAACTGCCACACATACGCCGACGGATCGACCTTGAGGCCATAACCCTTCGCCAACTCTTCAACGCGCTTCGAGACCACATCCAGATCCAGCCGCGGTTCGCGCGACGACTTCAACCCCAGCGCCACATTCTCCGCCACCGTCAACGTCGAGACCAGCATGAAGTGCTGATGGATCATGCCGATGCCGGCCGCGATCGCGTCTGACGGCGAGTTGAAAACCACCGGCCGCCCGTCGATGAGGATCTCGCCTTCATCGGGCTTGTACAGGCCGTATAGCTGACGCATCAACGTGCTCTTGCCCGCGCCGTTTTCACCCAGCAGCGCGTGCACTTCGCCTGCTTGCACGTCAAAACTGACGTGATCGTTCGCCAGCACGCCCGGAAAGCGCTTGACGATATTGCG
>JAUQXD010000317.1 GCA_030834835.1 Thermoflexales bacterium
GCGGAACGCGAGTTAGTAGCGGTGGAACGCGACCTAACAATCGCGCGCAGCAAGGCCGACGATGCTCCGTTGCTGAAGGAGCTGGCCGACACGCAGCAGAAACTCGAAGCGTTGGCGCAGCGCGAACCCATGCGCGATCAACTTCGCCAGCAGAAATCGACGTTGCAAGAGGAAGCCGCCACGCTCAAGGGACAGAATAATCAACTTGGGCCAGAGACTGAACCGCTGAAGGCGCGGATCGTTTTGCTGGAAGCGTCAACCGATCCGCAGTGCCCGACGTGCGGCCAACCGTTGACGGTTGAACATCGACAGCAGGTGGTGGCCGATCTGCAAGCCGAAGTGCAGTCGCGGCGCAATTTGTATGCGGCCAATCAAGCCCGGTTGAAAGCCATTCAAACCGAAGCGGCTGCGGTGGATTCAAATCTGTCCAAAGTGGAAACGGAGTTGCGCGGGCTGCCGACGTTGACGCGTCGCGAAGCAGAGCTAAAGGCCGCCATCGAAGCCGCGCGGGAGGCCGCCAGATCGATCGAGAATTTGGCAAAGCGCCGATCGGAGTGGCAGAGTACGCTCACGATCGATCGACAAAATCAGATCGACCTTGCTGCGCAGATCGGATCAACGCGCGCGGGGTTGGGTGATCTGGCGCAGCTGCAAATCGACTACGAGCAGGTCCGCCGCGACGAGGCGTATGCCCGCAAATCATTGGGCGCGGCGGAGCAGAAGTTGGCCGCGTGCGAATCCATGATCAAACAGCGCGAAACGAGGTTGGCCGAACGCAAGCGCCAGGTGGATGAGAAGGGGTTGTATGAAGAATTGCGCCTGGCCTTTGGCAAGAAGGGCGTGCCCGCGATGATCATCGAAGCGGCTATCCCCGAAATTGAAGACGAGGCGAATGCGCTGCTGTCGCGCATCACGGGTGGCCGCATGCACCTGCGCTTCGATACGCAGCGCGAGACGGTGAAGGGCGATACCATCGAAACGCTGGACATCAAAATCGCCGACGAGTTGGGCACACGCCCCTACGAAAACTATTCAGGCGGCGAGCAATTCCGCGTTAACTTTGCCGTGCGCATTGCGCTGAGCAAGTTGCTGGCGCGGCGCGCGGGCGCGCAATTACAAACGCTCGTCATCGATGAAGGCTTTGGCGCGTTGGACAGCGCCGGGCGCGATCGATTGGTGGAAGCCATCAATGTCATTCAGGATGATTTTCAGCGCATCCTGGTGGTCACGCACCTGGACGAGTTGAAAGATGCGTTTCCCGTGCGCATCGAAGTGACCAAGACGGCCGATGGTTCGCAAATCGCCATCGCTTGAGCGTTGGCTTTAGGTGTTACTTTACTGTACAATGGGCCCCGGACCGAACTATTCAGGGCAACTTGAATTGGTTGATACTTTTGCTCACAGCGGATTGCCAAATCCGCTGAATTTCCGCTGGATTGCCAAATCCAGCGGGAGCGCCGCGATCTATTGATTTCGGTGAACCCGAATAATCAACGGTACTGTTTCGACAATCCATTAGCGTGCGGAGACACGGGTGCGAACTTCGTGTCTCCGCCGCATTTTAAGACATGGTTTGAAATCGGTGTGATGAGCGTCAATCCTACTTTGGCTGATACGACCAAAAAGACCGCGGACGATCTGCGCACGATCGCCCGCTCCCAACTTGTGCGCGAACTGACGCCGCTGTCGCTGCCGGAGATCGATGCGGCGGTTGATCTGGTGGCGCGCATGCTGCCGGCCGGCAACGTGCCCGGCGTGATCCTCAGCGGGCTGGCACGTCTGCCCGGCCGTCGTCTGCCGCTGCACACCGTCAAGCGCGACATCAATCTGCTATTCAAAGGCGTGGAGCAGGCGCTGGATAAAGCGCTGTACGCGGCGTTCTTTGCCGGGCCGGCGGCCGTGATCTGGGGCTATCAGAATTTGCTCAAGCTGGCGGGCAAAGATCCGGATGACTCGTTTCCAGAAGGCACGTGGCAGTTCTATGTGGATTATGCGCTGCGCGACGACACGGCGCGACATGCCAATGAGACACATGGCTTCGATACGATCCTCACCCAGCACCACATCCAATTAAGCGCCATCGATCGGGCGACGGCGTGGATCATGGCCGCGATTCATATGCTGCACCAGTATCCGGCGCTGCTGGAGAATGAATGGCGCGAACGCGTTCACACCTATATGTTGTTCGAACTAATGGCGGACACGCCACAGGCCGATCGGTTCGCGCGGCTCTATCGGACGTGGGAGGCCCAGCGGCCGTATCGACGCGGCGTGGATGCGGCGCCCGCCGAAGATTACGCGCGCTATCGCCGCGCCAGATTCGATCGATTCATGGCCGATGCATTGCGCGACGTGCCCGCCGAAGTGCGCGATCAATGGCACGCCCGCGTGCGCGCCGCCGAAGCGAATGATCTCGCCGCTTATCAACAACAGATGTCGATCCTGGCGTATCTGGAACCGGGCACGTACAGTGAAGTGCGGCGGCCGATCGACCTCACGCAAGCCCAGGTCGGTGTGATCATTCAAGGCCGCTACTATTTGATGCCGATCTGCGCGCCGGGCAAACCACAACCGATCGATGTGGCGGCGGTTCGATCGGCCGTGGCGGCGATCTGGCGCACCCCCGCGTCCACGCCCACGTCATCGCTGGCCGAGTGGGTGTCGATCAAGCGCAAGGCGCAAGCGAATTTGCGATCGAAATTGGACGCCGCTCACAGCGGCGAACTGGATCAGCTGCGCGCTGCGCCCATCCTGATCAACTGCGATCGCCGCCCCCCGGCGTTGACGCTGCCGGAAATACGCCAGACCGAACGCGGCATCGGCGATCACGCGCTGACCGTCTTCGATACCGGCCACACGTTTGTCTTCGATCAATCGCACATCTTTTTCGACGGGGCGTGGGGTGCGGCGCTGGCGGAGATCATGACGAATGAGGCGCTGGCGTGGGCGGTGTATTTGACTTCATTGAAGTCCGAACCGCAGCCCGGTTCGCGGCCGCGCGTGCTGGCCTTCGATTGGCAACCGGCTGAAATCGAGGCGATCCGGCAAGCGCCGCGCATCATGTCGGAGGTTAGCGCTGAGACGGATGCCATCCATCTGAAATCGATTGTGGCGCTGCGCCAACTCTTCAAGCATCGCAGCGATCTGCTGACGTTGACCGTCAACGATATCCTCGTTTTGTATCGCGCCATTCACACCGCCACGTATGAAGCCGATCCTGATCTGGTGGCCGATCTCAAAGCGCTGACGCGCGACGCCGACACGAAAGCGGCGGCGTTAGCCGCGCTCGAAGTCATCAAGCCGGAGCAGCAGACGAACCCCGTCATCCTGATCCCGGTCGATGCCAGCCGCCGTTCCCCGCGTGAACGACTGTATCCCATGACGTTTGATGTGCCTCTGAAGGAACTGGATTTGCTGAAGCTGCATACGCGCACGCTGGCCGCGTTACATGCCTGTGAGAAGGCGGGGGCGCAGCGGGCCGAAGCCTTCCATGAATTCGATCAGTTGCAGCGTGAGTATCTGGCCACTCTGGCCGGCTTTGGCGCGGTGTCCAGCCGCGCCAAGGAGATCGCTTTGACGGGCGAGAGCGCCAGCGTCGGCACGATCCGTTTACTGGCGCACATGCCGCACGCGCTGCAAACGCTGCTCGATCGTATTCCGGGCCGCTTCGACGTGCTGAACGATCTCATCAAAGGGCGTGAAGTTTTCTCCAACGTCGGCGCGGTGGCGAACAACAGTACGTTGACGCGATTCACGACTGCCAAAGACGACAACGAAAAGAAGACGCTGGCGTGGGGTGTGTTGACAGATGCGCAGGGCGTGCTGCGTCTGACGCTGCGCGACTTTCGCCCACATGTCGAGCCGCTCATCGCGATCGGGCGCCGTGATCTAGCCCTGCGCATGGCTCAGGATTACGTGGAGGCTTATGCGCGCGGGCTGAATCACTACGTGCACGGCTTGCAGCACATCACACTGGCCAGTCATTCACCGGCGGAGACGCGCTGAGTACGGCGCAGCATTATGACCATTGACTCATTGTTGGGCCGCCAGCTGGCGAACTTCAAAATCGAGCGCGTCATCGGGCGCGGCGGCATGGCGACGGTATACTTCGGCCACGACGTGCAGCTGCACCGCCCGGTCGCGATCAAAATCATCGACGCGCGTTATCGCGATCATCCCGCGTACATCGATCGTTTCCTGCGCGAATCGCGCGTCGTCGCCACCTGGCGGCACGAGCACATCGTTCAAATTTACTACGCGGGCGACGAAGACGGCCTGTATTACTTTGTGATGGAGTACATCGACGGCGGCGATCTGGGCGTGTATCTGGCGCAGCATGGGACCGATCGTGCGCCCGTTCCGCTGGCCGAAGTGCTGCGCATCGGTGATGCGGTCGCCCAGGCGCTGGATTACGCGCACGCGCAAGGCGTGATCCATCGCGATGTGAAACCCGCGAACGTCTTGCTCGCGCGTGATGGCCGCGTGGTGTTGACCGATTTTGGTCTGGCGCTGGATGTGAATCAGGGTTCGCTGGGCGAGGTCTTCGGTTCGTCGCTGTACATCGCGCCGGAGCAAGCGCGCCGCTCGGCTGACGCCGTGCCGCAATCTGATCTGTATGCGCTGGGCGTGATCCTCTATCAAATGTTGACGGGCGCGCTGCCGTTCAACGATCCCTCGCCAACAAGCGTGGCTTTGCAGCACATGACTGTCGCTCCGCCGCCGCCGCGCCAGCTCAATCCCGCTTTGAACCTCGACACGGAAGCGGTGCTGTTGAAAGCGTTGAGCAAGTCGCCAGCCGAGCGGTATCCGACCGGCCGCGCATTGATGACGGCGCTTGAATCTGCATTGGGTGTGTCCGCGTCGATTCTGTCGCAAACGCAACTCTCCAAAACGACGCGGCTGGCGCGGGGCGACGAAAGTTTGCTCGGCTGGCAGCTGGACGAATATCGGTTGGATGCCGTGCTGGGCCACGGCGGCATGGCCCGCATTTATCGCGGCCTCGACGTGCAGCTGAATCGCTATGCGGCGATCAAAGTGATCGATACGCCGTTCCGCGCCGACGCCGATTACAGCGCCCGCTTCAAGCGCGAGGCCCAGGCGATCGCGCAGTTGGATCATCCGAACATCGTGCGCTTATTTCGCTACGGTGAAGCGGCCGGCCTGTTGTACATGGCGATGCAATACATGGAAGGCGCGGATTTGCACGCCGTGTCCGCCGAACGACGCAAGCGCGGCGAACGTCTACCACCCGATCGGATCAGTTCCATCGTGCGGGAAATTGGCGCGGCGCTGGATTATGCGCATGCCAAAGGCGTGATCCATCGCGATGTGAAACCGTCGAACATTATCATCAATACCGACGGGCACGCGGTGCTCACCGACTTCGGCCTGGCGCTGCTAACCGAAACCGGCTCGCGCGGTGAGATTTTCGGATCGCCGTATTACATCGCGCCGGAGCAGGCGATGTCGTCGGCCAGCGTGACGCCACAAAGTGATTTGTATTCGGTCGGTGTGATTGTGTATGAGTTGGTTACCGGGCGCGTGCCGTTTGAGGCCGATAGCCCGCTCGATATTGCCATGCTACACATGACCGAGCCGCCGTTGTCGCCGCGCGCGATCGAGCCGGGCATCAGCGCGGCGTTGGACGCAGCGATCCTGAAAGCGCTGGCGAAAGATCCAGCCGATCGGTATGCCAGTGGGGCGGCCTTAGCCGCCGCCGTAGAATCGGCCTTGAAGGCCGCGCCGGATCAATCGGATGCGGTACCGTCCAAAGCCGCAGCTGCGCCAATCCAGTACGAGTTACCACCGCTGCCGGCGGCGGTGATCGCGCCAGTGCCAATCGTACCCGTTGAAGCGCCACCGCTGAAGAAGCCGCGTCGTCGAATATCCGGTTGGTTGGTGGGTGCAGGCTTGATCGGCGCGATCGTGTTGATCGGGTTGGCGATGTTCAATCGGGACGGGTTGAATGCGCTCACGGTGTTATCGGCAACGGCGACGACGGCCCCACCGTCGTCCACGATCGAACAACCTGCCGCTTTGATTTCACCGTTGATTACACCGTCGGCAACGTCAACGCCTGTGCCGACTGTGACCGCGACATCGACTGTCGCGCCTACGCCGACCGCAACCGCGCCATCGACGGCCACGCCCACGCTGGTGAGCACGCTGGTTACTCCGACTATCAGCCCGCCGCTGGTGCCGGTGAAGGCCACACCTCCATTCAAAATCTGGCTGCCGTTGGTGTCATTCCAGGCGAGTTTCCGGCAGTAGTTCAATCAGCCTGTCCTATTGAAAGATCTGCTCGAAGTGCGCCGAGGACGGCGGCCAAGGTGGTGTCGATATGAAAATCGAAGAACAATTCGAAGACGTTCTGCAGAACATCGAATCCGGCATCGTGCAGGTCTATCAACAACATCCCGCGCTGAGCGATTGGGATGTCGAGCTGGCGCTTGAGGCGTTGATTCAGTTGTTCAACGCCGAAGTGCGCGGCAAGCCGATCGAGCTGCATCAATTGCCGGGCGTCCTGGGGGAGGTCGTGCGCGCCGCGAAGGCGATGTGCGAGTTGCGATTGGGACGCGGACAATTGCTGGACGAGCACTATCAGCCAATCGAGTTTCAATTGACCCCCCTCACTCCGGCTGAAATCGTCGCCTGCCTGAAGCGCCTGCGCAAATCGATTCAGTTCTGGGGCAAGGCCGGTGGGCGGCAGGGGTACCTCAATTACATCGTCAATTTTGTTCAGTAGTGGGTCTGATCAAGAGAAGGTCAGAATTCCTTTGACATGACTAGCCGCCTGTGCTAAAATTCGCAAGCACTTTAGTGACGCACCCCGGCGTCACACAGCCTGAGGGAGTCAAATGCTCGTCGAATATATTCCCATTGCGATTCTGTTTATCATCGCGTCACTCGTGGCTATATTGGTGATGGCGCTTGGTTCGATTTTCGGGCCTAACCGCAAATCGTTTCGCAAGATGTCGCCGTACGAGTCGGGCATGATGCCGATCGGGCCCGGCACCCGCCGCATGTCGATCCGCTTCTACCTCGTCGCCGTGTTATTCATCCTCTTCGATGTCGAAGTCATCTTCTTCTATCCCTGGGCCGTCAACTTCCGCGCGCTAGGTTTATTTGGCTTTATTGAGATGCTGGTGTTTGTGGGGATTCTGCTGGTGGGCTACGTGTATGTCTGGAAGAAGGGAGCGTTGGAATGGGACTAGAAAATAAACTGGGCAATATGGGCGTGGTCACTGCCCGATTGGAAGATCTGATCAACTGGGGCCGCACCAATGCGATGTGGCCTCTCGGTTTTGGTCTGGCCTGCTGCGCCATCGAGATGATGTCGGCGCAGGCCAGCAACTATGATCTGTCGCGCTTTGGCATGGAGTTGATGCGCGCCAGCCCGCGCCAGAGCGATTTGATGATCGTGGCCGGGCGCGTGACGCGCAAGATGGCGCCAGTGCTGCGCCGTCTGTACGATCAGATGCCGGATCCCAAATGGGTCTTGTCGATGGGCGACTGCGCGTCGTGCGGCGGCGTGTTCAACAACTACGCCATCGTGCAGGGTGTGGACGAAATCGTGCCGGTAGACATCTACGTGGCCGGCTGCCCGCCGCGCCCGGAAGCGTTGTTCGACGGCATCTTGAAGTTACACGAGCAGATCAAGCGCAGCCATCCCATCAAAGAAGCAATCAGGGTCTAGTTTCATTCGCAGGTGGATCGGCGGTCGGTGATCGTCCGATCCACTTTTAATGCGTGAGAGTCGTATGATCGATCTAATCAAAAGCAAGTTCCCGGAAGCGGTGCAGGACACGATCGAGTTTCGCGGCGAAACGACGCTGGTGATCAAGCCGGAAGCGTTGATCGACGTGGCGACGTTCCTGCGCGACGAGCCGTCGTTGGCCTTCGATCTCCTGTCGGATGTGAGCGCTGCCGATCATTATCCCGATCGACCACGCTTCGCCCTCAACTATCACCTGTACGCGCTGGAAAATGCGCTCAGCCTGCGCGTGAAGGTTTGGCTGGACGGCGAGACGCCTGGCATCGCCAGCCTCACCAGCGTCTATCCCGGCGCGAACTGGCACGAGCGCGAAGTGTACGACCTGATGGGCATCCGCTTTGAGGGCCATCCCGATCTGCGTCGCATCTTCATGCCCGACGATTTTCTGGGGCATCCGCTGCGCAAAGACGCCGCGCAGTTCTATGAAGAGCCGCAGTTTACGCACAACTTTGACGAGATCGAGCGGCAGAAACCGTACGCGAAAGAATAACCACGGATAAGATTTGAAATCCGGGTTGCTTATCGGCAGAGAAACAGGAGCCACCTATGGCTGTTACTGAAACCCACGTCATGGAATTGACCGTCGACGATCTGAAAGAGATGCGCGGCCTGGTGTCCGAGCGCGCCCTCTCTGGCGAGACGGTCCTGTTGAACATGGGCCCGCAGCACCCGTCGACGCACGGCGTGCTGCGCTTGCTGATCGAAATCGACGGCGAGATTGTCATCACCTGCATTCCCGATGTGGGCTTCCTGCACACGGGCATTGAGAAGACGGCGGAAGACAAGACGTACATGAAGGTCATCCCGCTGACCGATCGCATGGACTACCTCTCGCCGATGACGAACAACCTCGGCTACGTGATGGCGGTTGAGAAGCTGATGGACGTGGATGTGCCGCTGCGCGCGCAGTACGTGCGCGTCATCCTGTGCGAATTGCAGCGCCTCTCCAGTCACCTCGTCTGGCTGGGCACGCACGCCATGGACCTGGCGGCGATGAGCGTCTTCCTCTACTGCTTCCGCGAGCGCGAGAAAATTCTGGACATCTTCGAGATGGTGTCCGGCCAGCGCATGATGGCCTCGTACTTCCGGCCGGGCGGCCTGTGGCGCGATCTGCCGGCGGGTTTTGAAGAGGCCGTGCGCGCCTTCCTCGATCACTTCCCGGAAGAGATTCGAGAATATGAAGGGCTGTTGACCAGGAACCCGCTGTGGATCGATCGCACGCGCGGCGTCGGCGTGATTTCGGCTAAAGACGCCGTGGCGTGGGGCATCACCGGTCCCAGTCTGCGCGGCTCGGGCGTCAACTGGGACATCCGCAAGGCGATCCCGTATTCATCTTACGATCACTTTGACTTCGATGTGCCGCTGGCCGACGAAGGCGATGTGTATGCGCGCTATCAGGTGCGCGTGCAGGAGATGTGGGAGTCCGTGCGCATCATCGAGCAGGCTATGAAGAAGCTGCCCAAAGGCCCGTTCATTACCAGTAATCGCAAGGTCGCGCCGCCGCCGAAGGAAGAACTGGCTTACTCGATGGAGTCGCTGATCCATCATTTCAAGCTGTGGACGGAAGGCTTCACGCCGCCGAAGGGCGAAGTGTACGTGCGCGTCGAGTCGCCGCGCGGCGAGTTTGGCTGCTACCTCAACAGCGACGGTTCGCCCAAACCGCGCCGGGTGCACTTCCGCACGCCGTCGTTTGCCAACCTGGGCGCGATGCACAAGATGACCAAAGGCGTGTTCATCGCCGACCTGGTGGCCATCATCGGCTCGATTGACATCGTGCTGGGGGACGTGGATCGGTGAGTGGTCAACTGGTAACTGGTCAACCGGTTACTGATTACCGATTAACCGATCACCAATTAACCGATTGACCAATTGACTGAGTAACTTATGACCCAACTACTTGAGAAGTATCCTGCCGAGATCGAGAAAATCCTGAGCAAGTATCCGCCCGATCGGAAGCGCTCGGCCGTGATTCCGCTGCTGTACATCGCGCAGCAGGAATACGGCTATTGCACACCGGAAGCGATTCGCGATGTGGCCGGGAT
>JAUQXD010000318.1 GCA_030834835.1 Thermoflexales bacterium
CACCTCCGGTGGATTCCCAAAAGGCATCTTCTTTTCCGTCATATCCGATGGTTGAGTGTGTCGGGGTTAAATCACGCCCGCGATCTGTGTTGGGAATGGCAACCACGATCATTTCGGGGATTTGGCAGTTACCATTGATTCCGCTGCTCATGAATTGCACAACACCGCTGACCGATTGAAAATAGGCATCACCATCCAACAGATATAGAACAGGATAGCATTGTTTTTTATTGCCTTCGTCATAGGAATTTGGCAGATACACCCAATAAGGTCGCTCCTCGTTGAGAACTTTCGAGCGCATGGAATACTTCTTTCCAATATTGATATCCTGGTCTTTTTTCTTGCTTTTATCTGTGACGGTCATCTTTCTCTCCAGATTGCGGTGAAATGGAATACAAATATATTCTGTCTGCCCAACGGCCTCGGCTTCACCCGCCGCCACCGACCGGAATAGACCTCGGAGGTTTTCATTGACCGTCCGGCCACGCCTGACGGTCGATCGCGTTCGCCGGCCAGCGATGCCCGCCAGACCCGCTGCGCGAAACCTCCGAGGTCTCTTGTCGCGGCGGCACGCCGTGTTGGGTGCTCATATTGCAACAGACTCGCTGTTTCACAGATACTACTCCGCCTCAATAGTTAGCACACGACAGTGGTGATTCTTGTGGAGACAACTGGAATAGTTCATCGAACTTCTGTGCATCACTCTTCGGCAATATCCAATCACTGTCGGCCACTTTCCAAATCTTGTCTTCCTTCAGAAATACCAAATATTGATGCATCATTGCCCTGGCCCATTCTTCCTTGCCGCCATAAGAAATACGCGATTCAACTTGGCTACATTCCGGGGAATACTCGATGACGCGCAAAACTCCCACAGATTGCAGGGGCGCTGAATACGATGGTGCAAATTGGTGGCTATTGAGCAATTGGCTGAGTTCGCGTCCGGTTGCCACGGTAGCAAATACATCCGGATCGACTTTGTTGGTTACAGAAAGTCTAACGGTCCAATACTGAGTTACCGCTGCTGTCATTTCGTCATGATGCGATTCCGTTAGCTGCTGTTGTTCTATAGCTGGTAAGCAGCTTCGCAAAAGAACGATGGAAATGATGGCGATTACCAGTAACCGTATAGGCCAGATAAGTCGTGAAAAGAGGCGCTTCATTATTGGTATAGTTTGGTGAGTTGCCTTTTGACGGAGCGAAACGTGCGCGCCCAACGGCCTCGGCGTCAGCCGCCCGCCACCCACCCGATCACCAACCGTCAAAACTGATGCTCAACTTTGGCCGCTGGGCGGAGCGGCTGTACCACGCCCTATTTGATTAGACCTTGCACTCGCGCCCGTAGTTTTCTGCGGCTTTCATCAGCCTCCTTGAGCGCACTCATCAATTCCACAAACTTGGTATCAAGGTTGCCTACATGCTTGTCCGCTAAAATATTGTCAATGCTCCAGACAGTTGCCGTATATAAATCGACAAACTCCTGCTTCAGGCCACCAGAATGATCAAG
>JAUQXD010000319.1 GCA_030834835.1 Thermoflexales bacterium
GCCAGCGGTCCGCAGGCGGACCGCTGGCAACTGCATAAAGTCCAGAAGGAATGGTTTTGCACCACGACCTGCCGCACGGTCTCGCCACACTTGCTCAACGAACAGGCGCGGCGACTACACCTGCCGCTACGCCTACTCCACCCATGATCTGCCGGACGGCACCACTCGCGTCGTCCTTCGCCAGCCGATGAGCGTGCGTTCGCGAACGGTTGCCGTTTGACGCAGGCCGATGCAGCTCTCAGACATCAGGCTCAAATTCTCACTGGAGGTACAGGATGGACATTCAATCACAGGCTCAGACTCTCGTACGCGACCTGCTCGCCTACGTGCTGGCTGGTCGCCGTTGAGGCAAAACGATCGAGTTGTCGCAGGCCGTCGGTGTCGTCGGCCCTGCCGGTCGTTAACGCCGGATACGCGGTAGTCGCCGATCCAGCTCAACTGCCAGTGTGAGCGCAATCTGTCACGCAGTATCGGGCCCGCTTGGCACCACATCCACAAACTGACGCACCACGGGCCGATGACCAAGGCCGCGAGCATGAGGCCGTCGATCAGGATGATCACACACCGGTGGTGATGGCATGACTCGTCATTCGGCTGTATCGTTCAAGCCGTTATCGCCCGCTCAACTCCGCGCGATCGGCACGGCCCTCGATCGTTGGTTACGTGATCAGCGCAACAGCCAACGCACCTGGGATCACTTGCTCGCGGCTTGCCACGGCGTTCATTCGCGGCAGATCACCGGCGACACACCACTCGCCGTGATGGTGCGGAGGTGGTTGATCTATCGCGAGGCCGAGCACCGCACGCGCGCCAGCGACGGCGCGATTGGCGCGGTTTGTGCCGAGCGAAGCGTCTGCACATAACCCTGAAAATAGCGAGTCCGCTCAAACCTATTGTTAGACTTCCCTCATTACGCCTGCCATAGGTTTTGGCTTGCTTAAGTATGCATGATAATTCCTCGACGACTTCAAAATATAGATTCGCCCTTCAACCACAAAGCCATCCAAATTATGCTTTACGACATATGATGAAAGATCGTCTATCTTGTTTATAAATCCTCTACCATTGAAATTCAGCGAGGTATTGCACAAGACGCCGTAACCAGTACGCACCTTGAATGCGATGAGCAAGTTGTACAATCTTTGGTTAGTTGCAGATGATACCGTCTGAATGCGGGCAGTCTTATTCACGTGAGTAACAGCCGCCAGCGCATCCGTTCTTGCACTATACGTATAGAGCATATGCGGACTCGGGTGGTCGCAGCCAAACCACCGCACAGCATCTTCTTCCAAGCAAACAGGGGCAATCGGTCGGAATTGCTCACGCTGTTTGATCTCATTCAAACGTATTCTGGTGCTTTCATGGAACGGTGCCGCAAGAATTGAACGATTGCCCAAGGCCCGTGGACCGATTTCATATCTGCCACTCACCCACGCCAGAATGAGGTCATTGGCTAACATATCGGCAATCATTTCATTATCAGCCTCGTAAAGATCATACCGCGCCATATCGAAAGAGCCAGTGGTGTCGAAGCCAAGGCCTGAATAGACAGTCCAATCAATTTTTGGGTTCCCAGTATAGTGGAATTGAGCGTCGATCGCTGTCCCGATCGCAGAACCTGAATCATTTGCGACGGGTGGCACGAAGACCTCGGAAAAAAGGCCTGATTCCTTCCACTTAGTATTCCAGTCGCAATTTAGGCCACATCCACCTGCGATGATTAGCGGCAATTTTTTCTTCATGTTCGTTTTAGCGAATTGATAAAAGATATCAAACATCTTGTCGCTAAAAATACCTGCGAAGTTGCGAAATTCTGGATCATCCACCCCCACATTGTAGTAACGCGAATGTTCAAGATCTTCATACAAACTCAGTTGAATATGTGGGGAGCCCAATAGAAAGTTGATCAGTTTTTTCTCTTCAGCCGAAGGTGTGCTACGATTTGAAAATGAAGCCAAGGCCATGAGCTTCCCCGCGTCTGAGAAGCGAGAAAAGGGTGCATTCTTCGGAAAGGTTGGGTCGGCCAGGCCATAGATCGAAGTATAGCGATTCCCCGGCTCATTCAGGACATCGGCAAGCAGCATAATGTTCAGCTCAGAATCAATCTCGTAGAAAGCGCCGATCTCGCCTTCCCATATCAACGCATAGCATGGAGTGCCTATCGGTAGACTTGACATACCGAAAGCGCAAAGTAAGTGCGACCGCTCGTGAGAAGAAGAAAAATAGTGAACTGACTTTCCTAATAGTCGCCGTTTCTCTACAATGACATCGCTCTTTATCACGCCACGGTACCCGACATGAGCATGCGACCCAAGTAAGTGCTCTTCGCGTGGCCACCAACCGCCGGTACAAATAACGTCGGGCATTTCGTCAAGCTCGCCAAGAACGTTGAACACGTCATGACTGGATATAGGCGAGTATCGGTAGTTCGAGTTCTTCTCCGCCTCAATTGAAAATAGCAATTGAGCATCCTTCAGGTAGGCGATAGCACCGTCATGGCTGGGGTTATAGGAGAGAATATTCATAATGATAGTGGCCTCTGGTGTCGATTTGCTTCCAGCGCAATCGACCTTATAAAAGTAGTTGTTGGGAGTCGTCGGCTAGTCAGCCGACCAGCAAGTTCTTTGGAGCGAGATGGCCAAGCGTTTACATGGAGAGCCATTGGAAGGTGGGGAATCGGCGTGGGTTCCCACTCAACCCGCCAGTGAACCAGAAGATTGTCAACAAACCAACGAATCTCGCACGGCCCCCATACTATTGCGTACTGATGGTAAGCTTCTGATGCATCAAAACCAAGGTCGATATAGCTTGCTGCACCTCTATACCCATAGTCAAAATTCGCGCCCTCGCCGCCCGGATTATAAAAAACATTGACCAAGAGACGATCTGGTCGATTTCCCGCAATTTCGATATCAATTTCCTGCCTCGGTGAATCGCGATGAAGAAAAAAACCGGTAACCACACCTGGTACGTTAGACGCTTTAATGATTGCCTCGAATCTTCCGAATAGGTATCGGTCGCGACTGGTTAACGATGCAGCGCTATATTCTCGAACACCGAGGGGTTCCCTTCTGATACTGAGTGCTGCCCCGAGCCCAGACTGGAATTCGATGTTTGAGGGACGAAACAATGCCAGGTTGCCCGTGAAGGTATCGTCTCGCAGCAACCAATGTCTTGTGTCGAGACTTTCTAAACAGTCACTGACTCTAACGAGAGTGGCTGCGATCGATGATCTCCCTTCTATCGGGACGGAATGAATGCCTTGCCACCACTGACGCGGCTCAACAACCCATGGCGACTTATCACGTTTAGGAGGTTTGCAGTTCAGGACTGAGTCCGTTTCAATGGTTCCATAGAGGAGCTTTCTTTGTCCAAGGTCAGCTAACTCAGGGAAGGAACAAGCGGGTGGAGCACATCTGAGGTGCTCACAAACGACCTGCCATTTATTGGATGCTTCTAAATGAAGAACGGCAATATCAGCCCCATTGAGATCATCTAGAATTTTCAAATTGTTGTTATCGACAATTCCAGCTTTGCCAGTAGTGATTATGAATTTAGCCTGAGGGTAACGCTCTTTAAGAGGTCGGGCTTCACCCGCTAAAGACCCGATGTTCACATAAGCGTCAAAAACTCGATCACCTCTTCCCGCGAGAAGCATCTCAACTTCAGGGCCTGGGAGCGCTTGGAGATCGCTGCAGCATGTGTATCCAAGCATGGACAGGGCCATTGCAAGTGACGAAAGGCCAGAGCCATCAGGCCCAAATGCAAACACAGGCCGCTCACTTGGGCGAACATGAAACAAGGATGCACCCTCACTGGTGATAGCGCCAATTTTCGTGAGCACGGGAAGTATTGAATATGAGTTAGTGGAGCTAACATCGCGTCGCTGGCTGATGATAGACTGTCTTGTCGCACGTACATCCAGAACTCCGAACTGGTGATTCATCCATAGATCCACGGGTCCTCGACAAGGAAGGAGTCGAAGGAGCTTCTAAGCGCCTTCGCGCGAAATAACGTATCCGGACAGATGCCAGAGCCCGCGTACTGGGCGGAACACATTACTTGAAAGGAAGGTCTTCGGGGCGCCTTGCTTCACCTCCTCGTAGGACAAATAGAGAATGTCGAAATTGCTTTTCCTGTCGCCTTCGGCCTCGATTTCGCCCCACGCCTGGTCCAGATGTGTGGCGA
>JAUQXD010000320.1 GCA_030834835.1 Thermoflexales bacterium
AGGTCAAGCGCTTGAGATTAGTTGGTAGTTGCGGCGCACGGGCAATAACGTAGGTCAGCCCAAGCAGCAGCGCTGAGATTACGATGCTCCGAACAGCTCGCCTCCGCGAGGCTGTGTCACGCCCCAGCAACCAATCCAGCCCTGACGCACTGAGCACGGATAGGCTAATCACGACTAAATACCGCAGGCGGGTCGGGCCTAGACTGTTGAACCCCGGCAGCCAGGACAACAAGCGGTAGGCGTCCGTGCCTGCCGCCCACAACAAACCCAACAATCCCAGCATGCCAAAAAAGAGCGTGACCGCATTGCGGCGGCCAAGCAACGCTGTGATCGACAGAATCAGCGGCGCAATGCCCACATAAATGATCGATTCGTTATAGTTGATTGGCCCCCACCAGTTGGGAGGCAGATAACCGCCGCCGAAGAATTTCGGCACCCACAACATCAAGAAACTAGACCAATCTAGTGCCTGTGAAAACTTCGCGGACGACAGTACTCCGCGATGGCCTGCCGCGATATACTCCAACGCCGGCAATAATTGAATCGCCGCCAACGCCGTTCCAGCACCACCGATGATCACAGTTACAACCAGTATCCGTCGACGACTGACCTCCTGCGGATGCAGTAATCGGAACAAAGTGTAAAGCCCGAACGCCAGCATCGCGTATAAAGCCCACTGTAAATGGCCACCCAGATAACTCAGGACAACGGTTACGGCGCCAGGCGCCGAAATCCAAAGCCGATTGGAACGGATTGCTACTTCAAGAGCCCATAATGTCCAGGGCAGCCATACCATCGCGCCAGCCACACTGTCCCACATCAGCCAGGTCAGGAATCCGGTATTGAACATGAACACAAGCGCGCCGAGCAAGGCCGCCGCAGGTCGCAAGCGCAAGGCGCGTAAAAAACCGAACATGCCCAGACCCGCAGCGATCAAATGAAACAGGGCAACCAAGTCAGAAGCGGAGGCACCTGATAAAAACACGTATGGCAATGTGCCGGGATAGAATATGCCAGCCTGTGCATTGCCAATGATCGGGTATCCGCCCAGCATGCGCGGCTCCCACAACGGCAGCCCTGATCGCCAGCTCTGACCTACCAGTACCTTGATCGGCTGGATGTACAATACTTTGTCCGATGGCAATCCGTTGTACATGGTAAGCACATCACTCGACACAGACCATGGGCGCAGTCTCATGATAATGTCCAGCGGGGCCAGCATGTGTGATGGCAACAAACTCTCGCCCATAAAAAACACGGCCAGAGCCACAATGACCCCCACGCTGGCCAGGTCTTTGCGATGCGCGGCAATCATGTTCGGAAAGACCGACAGTCGCATTTAGAACTGCTCCAAAAACCTCAGATCATTCGCCCAGAAATAGCGAATGTCGCTGATGCCGTACTTCAGCATCGTGATGCGCTGCGGTCCCAGGCCAAACGCAAAGCCGCTGTAGATCGCCGGATCATAGCCGCCGTTGCGCAGCACCGTCGGATGCACCATGCCCGCGCCCCCGATCTCCAGCCAGCCGGTGTGCTTGCATACGCCGCAGCCTTTGCCGCCGCACGACGCGCAGCTCACATCCGCCTCGATGCTCGGTTCCGTGAACGGGAAGTAGGACGATCGGAAGCGCGTGGCTCGATCAGGCCCGAACATCCGCCGATTGAATTCGCTTAGCGTACCCAGTAGATCCGTCAGGCGCACGTTCTTGCCCACGGCCAGGCCTTCCACCTGATGGAACTGCATTTCCTTGGACGCGCTCATCTGCTCGTAACGATAAACCATGCCCGGCAGGATCACGCGGATGGGCTGCGGGCAGTATTCGCGCATGGCATGAATTTGCCCTGGTGAGGTGTGCGTGCGCAGGATGACATTGGGCGTCGTCGTGTAAAACGTGTCCCACATATCGCGCGCCGGGTGATGCTTCGGAATGTTGAGCAGTTCAAAGTTATATTCATCCGTCTCCACGTCGCGCCCCTGATAGACCTGAAAGCCCATCGCGGCCCAGATGGCGTACATCTCGCGCAGCGTCTGCGTGGCGGGATGCAGCCGGCCGCGCACGATGGGGCGACCGGGCAGCGTCACGTCGAGCGCGCCCGCGGTGAGACTATGCTCAAGTTCCGCTTTGCGCAACGTCTCCACCCGATTGGCATACGCGGCTTCCATGGCCTGCTTCACTTCATTGCCGCGCTTGCCAATAGCGGGCCGTTCCTCGCGCGAGAGTTTACCCAGCTCGCCCAGGATCGTCATCAGCGGCGACTTCTTGCCCAGCTGCGTCACGCGCCAGTTCTCCAGCGCGTCCTTATCGTTGACGGCGTTGAGCGCCGTCAGGGCCTGTTTCTCTACATCATTCAATTGATCAAGCATCGTTTTCTCCTTCAAGCCGGATGTTATCCAAAAGTTGCGGCATGTCGGCAAAAAATAGCAGCGTGCATACAAATGTTGGCGCTCTGGTTTAACACTTTAGCGACCTGTATACAAATGATCGCGCTCTGGTTTTATAAGTTCGCCGCATGCCGCCAAAAAGTTTCGGCACGCATACAAAAGTTCGCGCTGTGGTTTAATTATTTGGCGGCGCGCATACACATGATCGCGTTCTGGTTTTATAAGTCCGCCGCATGCCGCCAAAAAGTTGCAGCACGCCTGCAAATGTTCGCGCCATAGTTTATCCGCCGAGCGAACATAGCGGACGAAACAAAAACGCCCTCATCCGCAAAGGGACGAGAGCGCGATCTCCCGTGGTACCACCCTGATTGACCGAATCATTTTTCGGCCCACTTTGTCGCCGATCACTATCGGCGCGCCGACCACCATCGGCTGTCTTGATAACGCTAGACTGGCGGAGTCCTCTACTGACACTCCTGGGCGCATAACGCCGGGGTGAGGGTTCAAGGATCGGCTGGGGAGTGAACTTCGGCGGTTGCGTTCCGATCGGGGCTTGCAGTCCATGACCCCGAATCCCTGGCGGGCGCGTGTCCGCGTACTTATCTCCGTCATCGCCTGTGCGCTGAATTATCCGCAAGCGGCCCGATTTGTCAAGACGCTCATTTGCTCGACGGCGATTTTCAATTTTCCGCCGACTACATTACGCCATGTGTCAGGCCGTCGATGTTTCAATTTATGGAAATTTTTAAGGTTGATCGCCAATTAACGCGAGTATAATCGGCACAGTCATTTATTCCACTCACGGAGGACTACTGATGGATCAGCCCCTGCTTGTCGTTCTGCTAGTCGCCCTGTCGATGATTGTGCTGTGGTTGTGGTTCAAGCGCGGCCAAGATCGTCACGATCTGGCCCGCTTCCAATCCGAACACGCGCAGCTGAGCGCCGCCCACCGAAATTTGCAGGCCTCGCATGCGCAGGCCGTACAGGACCGCGATGTGGCCCTGGGCAACCTGACGGCCAAACAACAGCAGTACGTGACGCTGGAATCGCGGTTTGAAGAGGCTAATAGCCGCCTGACGCAACTCAGCATGCAGCATACTGAGGTGCAGACCCGCCTGTCTGAACAACAGGCCGCGCACCGACAGCTCGACGCCCAACGGGCCGATCTGGAATCGCGGCTTACCATGGCCAGCGATCTCGCCGGCCAACACCAGGCCACTCTTGATCGCCTCACGGCCGAAACCGCCGCTCTCAAAGAGCAACTGAGTGACGCGCAGCGCGCGGCCGCCGATCTACAGGCCAAACTCGACGCCGCGACTCAACTGGCGAACGAACGGCAGGCTGCGCTCGATCAGGCTCAGTCCGATCGGAGTGCGCTGGCCGATCAATCCGCCGAAGCCACCCGCCTTGCGGCT
>JAUQXD010000321.1 GCA_030834835.1 Thermoflexales bacterium
ATGATGCCCCAGGCAAAGGCCACGCCGATCAGAAACAAAATCGTCGCGCCCGGTACCACCAGGCGCACGTAGCGCTTTTCCTTTTTCTCCAGACCCGGCGCGATAAACGACCAGAGCAGGTAGACAAAGACCGGCATCGTGATCACCGCGCCCGACATGATCGACACCCGCAGGTAGATCGAAATGTTTTCGGTGGGATCGATCGTTTGCAGGGTCGCGCCATACGGCGCGATCAGGAACTGCAAAATCTGCGGCGTAAAGATCGCCGCTATAACGGTGCCGATCAATAGCGCGAAGACCGACTTGATCAGGACGTTGCGCAGCTCGACGAGGTGTTCGAGCAGCGGCATGGTCTTGTCACTCATGGGGCTTGATTTCCGGCGCGATAATCGATAATTTCCGGCTCACCCGCTGCCGGAGCGGGTGCAGTCGTCGTCGGCGACTCGGCTGGCGTCGGTGCTACCGCCGGCGCTGAGTCAACCGCAGGCTGCGCGGGCGCGGGCATAGTCGCTTTCGGCGGATGGATCGTTTCGGTGCCCGTGACCAGGCCGCGGGTCACGTCGGTCAGATCGCGCTTGATGTTGCGCAGTTCGGCTTGTACCGCTGAAATCTCGCCGGTGATGTCTTTGATTTCTGCGCCGTAGTCTTTGGTCAGCTGTTGCGACATTTGCCGCAATTGCCGCACCGTGCGGCCCAGCCAGCGCATCGCGCTCGGAATCCGTTCCGGCCCAAGCACGATAAACGCTACCAGAGCGATCAGCACTAATTCAAACGGCCCAACACCGAAAATCTCCATAGCCTGTCAGTGCGAACCGGCGTGTTCGCCGTCAACCGGATGGGTAAACGCCCCCAGCACGCCATTGATGAAGCGCGGCGCGCTGTCGGCGCCATAGGCTTTGGCCATTTCGACGGCTTCATTGATGGCGACTTTCAGGGGCGTAATGCGGGCAATGTCAAATTCGTAGATGGCGATCCGCAGCACGTTCCGATCGATCACGGCCATCTGATCGATCGGCCATTCCGGCGCGAAATCGTGAATCATGCGATCGAGTTGCTCGCGATGCTGCCACACGCCCGTCACCAGTTGGCGCACAAAAGCGGCGGCATCATCGGCCAGCTTGTCTTCGGCCAGGCGGTGCGTCAATACGTCGCCCGGCAGATGAGCGGTCGAGTCCAACTCGTATAAGACTTTCAGCGCTACACTGCGAGCGCGACGGCGATTCTTCACACGACCTGCTTAAGCGGCTTTGGCCGGGGCCGCGTCCGGGGTATACGCCACATCTTGAATGTGCACGTTGACGGCTTCAACTTCCATGCCGACGATTTCCTTGATCGAGCGTTCGACGTCGTGCTGGATCTTCTGGCCGACTTCATAGAAGTTGGTCTCCGGCTTGACGATCACAAAAATATCGGCTTTCACGCGGCCTTCGGCTACGCGGACGTTCACACCGCCGGGCGGCTGCAACAGCTGCCCGCTGGTGCCCAGCCGCGCCACGCCCGGCACATTCAGGGTCGTCAACCGCGCGATCGTGCTGAGGACATTCGTCGCAATTGTAATGGTGCCGTGCGATTCTTCGTACATGGGTTGCTCCAATTTATTGCATCACCATGCCGCCGTCCACACTCAACACCTGGCCGGTGATGAACGCGGCGTCATCGGACGCGAGAAAAGCCACGGCGTATGCCACATCCTCGACCGTGCCCATGCGACCCAACGGCGTCGCTTTAATCGCGTCTTCCTGGATCTTGCCCAGAATCTCGTTGGTCAAATCGGTCGGGATAAAGCCCGGCGCGACGGCGTTGACGGTGATGTTGCGCCCGCCCACTTCTTTGGCCAGCGATTTGGTGAAGCCGATCAAACCGGCTTTAGAGGCCGAATAGTTGGTCTGGCCACCGTTGCCCGATAGACCCGACACCGATGTAATGTTGACCATCCGACCGTACTTCTGGCGCATCATCGGTTTGAGGGCCGCTTTGCTGCAATTATACGCGCTCTTCAAGTTGGTGGCGATGACCAGATCCCAGTCGCTTTCCGGCATCATCGCCAGCAGCATATCGCGCGTGGTGCCAGCGTTGTTCACCAAAATATCCAGCCGCCCGCCGAAGTCGATCGCCGCTTTGATGAGTTTCTGAGCGGCATCGAGTTGGCTCACATCGGCTTGCACGGCGATGGCGTCACTGCCGAGTTGTTTGATGAGCTGTACCGCCTCATCGGCTGCGTCTGGCCGTGAATTGTAGTTGACTACGACCTGTGCGCCACGCCGCGCTAATTCTAGCGCAATCCCGCGCCCGATGCCGCGCGCCCCCCCGGTGACTACGGCCACTTTGCCCACTAATTGCATGTCAGCCTCCCGTGTTGAATGCTCAATTCACAATGCCCAAATGATCACTTGTCACTTGTCAGTGTGAATTGCTCATTGCTCATTGGTTTTGAGTTGAATCTGCGCCAGCCGTTCCAACACGCTGACGATGGCGGAGTTATCGAAGTCGCCCAACCCGTCCACGATCATCGCGTTGAACAGCTGCGTGTTGACGGCGGTGGCGGGCAGGGGCACCTGATACGCTTTCGCCATATCCATGACGATGTTCAGGTCTTTGTATTGCATTGACGCTTTGAAACCGGGGGTGCGCACGCCCTTGAACAAGCGCTGCGGCTTGTTGTCCAGCGTCCAGCATTGCGCCGCGCCGCCCTTAATCGCGTCGATCACTTTTTCGGGATCAGCGCCCGCTTTCTGCGCCATCACCAGCAATTCGCCCATCGCCACCATTTGCGCGGCCACCATGATCTGATTGCACGCTTTGGCAATCTGGCCGCAGCCTGTGGGACCGATGTGAATGATGCGCTTGCCCAACTTTTCGAAGATAGGCTGACAGGCTACAAACGCATACTCGTCGCCGCCCACCATGATCGAGAGCGTGGCATTACGTGCTCCGATGTCACCGCCGCTGACCGGTGCATCGACGTGTTTCACTTCGTATTCGGCTTCGAGTTCGGCCAGGCGGCGCGTGGTGGTGGTGGCGATGGTGCTCATGTCAATATGGATCAAGCCGGGCCGCGCGCCCGCCAGGAGGCCATCAGGCCCGACGACGACCGCTTCAACATCAGGCGAATCGGGCAGCATGGTGATAACCACATCGCTGTTGGCGGCGACTTCGCGCGGCGTAGCGGCCGCTTGCGCGCCTAGCGCCACCAGTTCATCCATCGCGGCGTGGCTGCGATTGTGAACCGTCAGCGGATAACCGGCTTTGAGCAGATGTCCGGCCATCGGCTTGCCCATCAAACCCAGACCGATGAAGCCGAGGCGAAGTTGGGGAATCTCGGTATCCATGTGGGAATCCTTAATGCGTAGTGCGTGTTGCGTATTGCGTGACAGATCAGGTAGCTGCACGCAACACGCACCACGTTGCAGTGGCGCT
>JAUQXD010000322.1 GCA_030834835.1 Thermoflexales bacterium
CACACCGTGGCGATCTCGCCGTTGGGCACTTCGATGCCCACGATGGCGCGGCCCGGCACCGGCGCTTCAATGCGGATTGATTTGGCCGCCAAAGCCAGCGCCAGATCGTCGGCCAGCGCGCTGATCTTGCTGACTTTGACTTTGGTCTGCTTGCCCGCCCGCAGGATGAAGCCCGGCTCCACGCCGAACTGCGTGATGGCGGGGCCGCGATTGACTTCGATGACTTTGCCTTCCACGCCAAAGGCGCGCAACGTGTCTTCGATGATGTGCGCTTTGTCGCGCAGGTCGTCTTCACTCATCGAGGCTTCCGCGCCCGGATCGTAAATCGCCTCGATTTTAGGCAGTTCCCATGGCTGCGTGCTGCCGATGATGCGCGGCGAGTAGATCGGGCCGGTAGCCGGGGCGCCCGATTCTCCGACAGTGTCAGCGGTAGGCGTATGCGCCAACGGATTCGCCATAGTCGCATCGCCCAGCATGCCGGACGGCGGCACGGCCGGCCGCGCACGGGCGCTGACGCGCGTCGACGGTTTGGCCGCTTCGCCGGGCAGGGGCGTGGCGGTCGCGGCTGGAGCGCCGTTCAATGCGCCGAAGGGATTGGGGGCGTCATCGGGGGCGCCGCTGAACGATCGGGCGGGAGACGAGCCGCCGTTGTTGGCCGCTTTGCCACCGGAGTTAATCACAAAATCAACCGGCTGGCCGGGCACGATCGATCCACTCGTTCCACTCGAAATCGTCGGGCGCGGCGCGCGTTTGAGGTGCGCTAATTGGCGGCCAAACCACGCGGCGATCTCGCTGGGTGCGAGGTCGAACAAGAGCACGATGGCGATGAGCCAACCGACGATCAACAACACGATCGAGCCGGAGGCGCCCACCGCGCCGATGAGCCAGGTTGCCAGACCGACGCCCAGCGTGCCGCCTGAATTGCGATCGATCCACGCCAACGTCGTCAGAGCGAGCAAGAAGAAGAGCAGGAAGCCGGCGCTCTGCTCTCCCGACAGGCGCGGCGTCCGCTCAAAGGACCGCAAGAGCAGCCACAGGCCAATCAACCCGATGACGACCGGCACGACGTAGACGCCCAGTCCAAAGGTCTGCCGCAGAAAGGTAATGAACTGCCCCGTGATCGCACCCTGAGTGTTGGACAGCATGCTGAGGATGGTGATGGCAGCCACGCCGACCATCATGACGCCAAGAATGTCCAGCTTCTGATCGAGCGTGAGTGAGATCAGCGGCTGGGCGGGCGGCGCGGCTTTGGCCTTGCCGGGCTTCTTGACCGTTTTCTTAGGTTTAGAACTGGCGGACTTCGTCATGGTTATCAGTACGGATGTTCGGATGTGAATCGATTATAGCATAGCCATATCTAAAAATCTATGGGCTGCGAGTCAACGAATCAGCGAATGAGCGAGTCAGCGAATCGGCGAACGTCATGCCCGAACGCTTCCGTCGGGCATCCAGCGCACCGATTCACCTGTGCCGCCGTCGATGCGAAGAGTCTTTGTCTTGTAACTGCCTGACGTGAGGTCCGCGGTGCGCCTATCTACCAGGCGGTGTGCGGAGTTCAGCGAGGTAGGGATCCCAGCCCGATCGATCCGCGTCGGGCGGTTCAAGGCGGAGGCTCCAATAGTAGTCGCGCACGACGTCGCCCTGCTGCTCGCGGTTGAAGTCGCGGAACTTTTTGCCCGTCACTCCGGCGCGTTTGAGCGCGTCATTGGGACGCTCGTTGGGTTCAGTGTAGACGTAGGTTGGAGCGAAGATGGCCTCGAACAAGTAGCGGAGGCCGTCATGCTGATACTGCCACTGGTGAGTCAATTCGTGCATCAACCAGCCGATGTCGGTCAACCACAATCGATCGGTGACGTTATTGGTCGTCAGCACGCGCGGAAAGTAAGTGGTATCGCGCACGGTGATGGCATTGTCTTTGGGCGGTTCGGTGCCGCGCAAGAATGCGCCTAACCGACCGACGAAATTGGAGAACTGGCTGTCCTCGCTGACGCGGCAGCGGGTGTAGTCCAGGCCGTCGGCAAACACCAGGCGGGCTTCGGCGATTTCTTCGGGGCGCAGCGAGCGGATCGACATGACAGATCCTCCGTTAAACTTGGCTGATCGGATTATAGCACGGCGTTTAACTGTTTGATCGGCGTGGTCGATATTGAATCGCTTCGGCCAGATGCGCGGCCTGAATCCGATCGGTCCCGGCCAGATCTGCGATGGTGCGCGCCAGCTTCAACACGCGATGGAAAGCGCGGGCGCTCATGCCCAGTTGCGACATCGCGCTGCGCATGAGTGATTTGCTGGCGTCGTCGAGTTCGCAGAATTCGCGGATGTGGGCGGGCGTCATATCGGCGTTGCAGCTGAGGCCCGATCCGTTAAAGCGCGCCTGCTGGCGTGCCCGCGCCGCGATGATGCGCTGCCGGATCGCCGGGCTGGCTTCGCCCACGCGATCGCCGGCGAGTTTCTCATACTCGACGTGCGGCACATCGATGTGAATGTCGAAGCGATCGAGCAGCGGGCCGCTGATGCGCTTCTGATAGCGCGTGACCAGCGCGGGACTGCACGAGCAGCGATGCGTTGGATCGCCGAAGTAACCGCAAGGACATGGGTTCATCGCTGCGATCAACTGGAAATTGGCGGGAAACGTCAGCGTGCCGCTGGCTCGACTGATTGTGACGAGATGGTCTTCAAGCGGTTGGCGCATCGATTCGAGGGAGCGCTCATCGAATTCGGGCAATTCGTCTAAAAACAACACGCCATGATGAGCGAGAGAAATTTCGCCGGGGCGCGGATTCTTGCCGCCGCCGACGAGTCCGGCATGACTGATCGTGTGATGGGGCGCACGGAAAGGCCGTTCGCGGATCATCGGCACATCCGATGGGAGTGTGCCCGCGACTGAGTAGATGTGGGTTACATCGAGGGCTTCGTCCAGCGTCAACGGTGGCAGCACGCCGGGCAAGGCACGGGCGATCAGGGTCTTGCCGCTTCCCGGTGGCCCAGTCATGATCACGTTATGGCCGCCAGCCGCGGCCACTTCCATGGCGCGTTTGACATGCTCCTGCCCTTTGATCTCGCGGAAGTCGGTGTACATCGTACCGGGGCCCGCAGACTCAAGTTCCGTGAAGGGCTGCGGCGCAATCAGGTCTACGCCATGCAGATGATTGACCACTTCGGCCAGTGAGGTGACGGGGATTACATCGACGCCTTCGATCAGGGCCGCTTCGGCGGCGTCATCGCGGGGCGCGAAGATGGTGCGAAAGCCATGATTGATGGCATACGCCGCGATGGGCAATACGCCGCGCACATGGCGAACCGCGCCATCGAGGCCGAGTTCACCGACGAACAGGGCCTTGTCCAGATCGTCGGACGGAACCTGATCAGTGGCCGCCAGGACGCCGATCGCCATCGGGAGGTCGTAGGCCGGGCCGGCCTTGCGCAGATCGGCGGGCGCCAGGTTGACGGTGATGCGGCCATCGTGCATGTGCAGGCCGCTATTCTTGATCGCCGACCGGACGCGCTCACTGGACTCTTTGACGGCGGCATCGGGCAGACCGACGATGAAAAAACTGGGCAGGCCGCGGCCAGTGTCGACCTCAACTTCAACGATCTGGGCGTCCAGTCCGATGACGGCGCAGGTAAAAACTTTGGCGAGCATGAGGGCCTCGAGCGTGCAAACGTTGGGCAAGTGTAGCATAGAGAAGTGATTGATTCAACCGGGAAAACCTGTGCTTTTTTGCACAGAGAAAAATTTGAAAAATTTGACAGGACTTTCCCGCGGTGGTAACATCGTAACGCGTAGCAGGCAGGAAAGTTTCGGAACGGCGAAGGCGCGGCGCATAACCAGCACTCGTCGTGATGGACGCTCTGCCCTACAGACACTTCGTGGGGACGAA
>JAUQXD010000323.1 GCA_030834835.1 Thermoflexales bacterium
GGCATAGTACGTGTCGAAATTCAAAATGGTCGTATCGAGCAGCACCACCGACGAGAAGACCATCATCGCGCCGACCATCACTCCCAACGCCGTGCCCAACGATCGGCCCGGCACGCGCAGCAGGTTGCGAAACGTCTGACGCAGCGTCAGCGGCAAACGCCCCAGCGGGATACGGCTCAGGCCGCTGGGCGTTTGTGGCGTGGGCGGGCGCAGCGCAATGCCTGGCGGTGTGCCCGATTCTTTCCACGCCGGATACACGCCAGCCAGCGTGGTCGACACCACAATCAAGCCATAGCCCAACAGCATGACCGGCACTTGCGGCGAATTGATAAAGCCCGGCACATAGCCGCCCGCAATCGTCGCGATGAAGGGCATCATCGTCAGGAACGAATTGAAGTAACCGACCACGCTGCCCACCAGCCCACCCGTTACGCCGATGAGCAGGCCAAACGTCAAATAGTGCAGCACCAATTCGCGGCGTGTCACGCCCAACGCCCGCAGTGTGCCGATGCGCTGCCGTTCCGCCTCGACCTGTCGTCCCAGCAGGATCGCCGTGACGACGATCGTGCCGACCAAAAACAGGCCGGAGAATGCGGCCATCACCGGAAAGTTACCGTCGATGTTGGCCTGCACCACGCCGCCGCTGGCCGTCTGCGTGCGCGATCGGATCACGACGTCGTCGTAACGCGCCAAAGCCCGATCGAACGCGGCGCGCAAATCTTCGTTGGGCGGCACACCCCGATCGAGCTTCACGGCAAGATCGTTAATCACGCCGTTCGCGCCACTCCACCGCGACAACTGCGGATATTTCAGCCACGCCACACCGAAGGACGACATCGTGGGAAACGGCGATTCCGGCCCGCGTCCCGCCACCAGATATTCGGGGCTGAAGACCAACCCCGCCACACGCAGGCGATGCTTATCACCCTTGATCCAGACATTCAACACCGCGCCCGGTTCGATGTGGTGATAATCGGCGAAGCGTTTGAGCAGCAAGATTTCATCGGGATTTTGCAGCGCGCGCCCGCTGGTGAGATCCAACCGATTGACTTCCGGCTCCCGATCAGCTGGTAATGAGATCAGGCGCAGGCTCGTCAGATAATCCTGATCGGGATCGAGCTGCACGCCGCCCTCGACGATCAATCGACCTTCGACCGCGCTCACGCCCGGCACGGCGCGCGCCAGATCGATCGCGTGTTTGGAGGATGCCGCCAGCTGGATGTGATAATCCATGTAAGCCAGCTGTTCGTAACCGTTGTTGATGGTGTTGAGCAGGTTGACGCCCGCGGGGTACATCGCGCCATAGAAGCCAGTGCCCAGCACCACCACGCACCACACTGCGATGAACTGTTTCCAGTTAAATCGTAAATCGCTGCGCGTTTTGCGTTGGAGTGTTTTGAGCATGCTGCCTCACCAGCTCAACTGGCGCGGTTCAAGCGGCTGAGTGTTTTTCTCGATGCGGTGCACAGCGCCATTGCCCACGCGCACCACGCGATCGGCCATCTGCGCGATGACGGCGTTGTGCGTCACCAGCACAAAGGTCTGGCCCGTTTCACGATTGAGCGTGCGCATCACGTCCAGCACTTCAATGCCCGTTTGAATATCGAGGCTGCCTGTCGGCTCATCGGCTAAAACCAGGGCGGGTTGTTTCGCTAACGCCCGTGCGATGGCTACGCGCTGCTGCTGCCCGCCGGACAGCTGACCCGGATAATGATCCATGCGATCACCCAGGCCCACTCGCTCGAGGTAATGTTTGGGGTCGCCGCCTTTGCCGCTGCCCATCTCAGATGTGAGCATCACGTTTTCCAGCGCGCTTAACGTCGGCAGCAAGTTGAAGAACTGAAATACAAAACCCACTTTGCGGCGGCGATAGTCCGTCAATTTAGCTTCGGGCAATACGCTAATCGATTCGCCATCGACGCAGACTTCACCGCAGCTGGCCTGTTCCAGTCCACCCAGGATGTTGAGGAATGTCGTCTTACCGCTGCCGCTGGGGCCGAGGATCACCGCAAATTCACCCGCTTCAATTTCAACCGAGAAGTTGTTGAGCGCGGTCACGGTGTTCGCGCCCAGGTGATAAACCTTGCTCACCGCTTTGAACTCGATATGACTCATCCGGCCCCCGTGTGTGATCTCAGGCGTAGGTAGCAACATTGTCCACAACAAAACGACGCAGAACTGCTGACTGCGCAATGCTGCGTCGTTGAACTTCACCTTAAGACTGTAGCGAACACAGAAGTGCCCGTGTGCCCGGCATCGATCGCGTTAATCTCGCGGGCTGCCTGTCACAATTCGGGCGTGGTTATGCTGAAACCGTTTCGTGGTGCCGCACGCGCTGCATCAGACCGGCCGCCAACGCAATGAACACCGCGCTGAACAGCCATAAAATGGCATAGTTCTTGCCAGTCAAGTCAATCAGGGTGCCGGACACAATCGGTCCCGTGATGGCCGCCGCCGACGAGGCGAAGTAATACAATCCCGTAAAGGCCCCAATGCGTTCTTCGCCGCCCAGATCGTACACCATCGGCAGCGAGTTGATATTGACCAACGCCCAGAAGCCGCCCATCACAGCCAGGACGATCAACAATGCAGTCTGACTGCGGATGAAAAAGCCGACCAGCAGGCCGACGACCATGCCCAACAACCCGATGGTGATGGTGCGCTTCCGACCGATCTTCGTGGCAATCAGGCCGCTGGGGATGGCAAACAAAATCAACATCGCGGCAAAGGCGGTGAGCATTTTGGAGCCGTCGCCCGCGTCAAGACCCAGCACATTTATGCCGTACAAGGTGAAGAAGGCCTCCATCGCGTTCCAGCCGACGAACCACGCAAAGATCGCGCCCAGCAAGAATAAGCCGCTTTTGTCGGAGTTGCGCGCGACTTCACGGAAATTATCCAGCACGCCCGGCCGCGGCTCGTCTTCGACGATCACCGCCACTTCGCGCTCCGGCTCTTTCACGGCGATCAATACGATGACGATCGCGATCAGCATCACGCCCGCGCCCACGATGAAGGGCAGCGGCACACCGATCTTATACAGTGCTCCGCCGCCGAATAAAGCCGCCGCGCCGCCCAATCCGCCCATCAAATTGATGACGCCGTTGGCCTTGCTGCGATCTTCGGCCCTGAAGAGATCGCCCAGGTAGGCCACCGTCGGCGATCGGAACAGCGCCATGCTCAGGTTGGTCAGCAGAATCGCGACGGCGATCAACACGAAGTTGTCGCGCACAAACGGCACCAGAATAAAGAACAGGGCCGCCAGCGGTGCGCCGACGGCGAGCCATGGTTTGCGCCGCCCGAAACGCGAGATCGTCCGATCGGAACGCGCGCCCACATACGGCTGGAGAAAAAGATTTATCAGATTATCCCAGGTCATGATGAAGCCGATGACGCCAGCCGTTAAGCCCAGCTTCTCCAGCATCGGTGGAATGAATGAATTGAAAACAGGCCAGACAATGGAGATGCCGAAGAAGCCAAAACCAAGCACGAACGTTTTACGCCAGGGGAAGGGTTGATCACTCATGCCAATTCCTCGCGGAGGTCAAGATGCTCCGATAGTATCACAACTACGTTGAGATGCAAATCAAATCGCGATCCGATCGGACCATCGCCGCTGAGGAGGCCGCACATCGCGGTTGATGGCGGACGTGCAGGGGAAAGCTTCAATCGAGTTGAGACAATGTGAAGTAGAACAGGCAGCCACGGCCCGGTTCGCCGCTTTGCACGCCCACCTTGCCGCCCATCTTTTCGACGATCCGGCGGACGATTGACAGGCCCAGTCCGTGGCCGCGCGCCCGGATTTGATCGAGCCGTGTAAATGGTGTGAACAGGCGCGCATGGACTTCGGGCGGCAGCCCCTGGCCGTTATCCCGCACCCATAAGCGCACCATGTTATCGGCCAACAGATCGGCGCCCACCTCGACGCGCGGCGGCTGGCCGCCGTATTTGATGGCATTGCTCATATAGTTGACCCACACCTCTTCCACCCACGGAGCGTGGCCCACCACGACCGGCCAGGTCGCAGGCAAAATGATCTGCGCCTGATTGTCCACGATCATGTCGGTCAGGCGCTGCTGGGCATCGGCCAGGACACGGGACATGTCGAGCGGCCGCAAGACCACTTGCGTCTTGCGAACCTCGGCCAGCAGCAGCAGCTCATCGATGATATTGTTCATCTTGCGCGCGTTGCGGGCCATGTTACTCAGGGCCGCCGCCTGTTCGTCGGCGGTCAGTTCCGTTCCCGCGTCCACCAGCGTCTCGGCAAAACCAATCACCAGATGCAGCGGATTCTTCAAGTCGTGGGCCACGGTGTGCGCAAAGGCATCCAGGTCTTCATTGCGCGTCCGCAGCTCGGCGATGAGCTCGGCCAGATCACGATTGCGCGTCTGCAACGCTTGCTCGGCCCGCTGGCGCTCGGTAATGTCGCGAATGGCCGCGATATGCACCTGGCGGCCGCGCCACACCAGATGCCGGGCCGTAATCTCGACGGGGAAGATCGTGCCGTCATGGCGACGATGCCAGCGCGTCAGGATCAGCTGATGCTGCTCGGCCATCGCCTGCCGGGTCCGTTCCGGTTCCGCCGACAGATCGGTGTTGCACAGCTTCAGCAGCTCGTCGTGCGTGTAGCCGTACAACGCGGTGGCCGCTGAGTTGGCCTCGATAATCTGGCCGGTTACATTGTCGATCAGAAACAGGGCGTCGGACTCCAGTTCAAATAACTGGCGATACCTGTCTTCACTGTCACGCAGCTCCAGCTCGGCGTGCTTGCGTTCGCTGATGTCCTGCATTTCCGAAATGAAATGGCCGGGCTGCCCCTGTGCATCACGAATCAACGAGCTGCTGACGATGACCCAGATCAGCGTGCCGTCGCGGCGCAGATAGCGTTTCTCAAACGACACACTGTCCAGCTCGCCGGCCATCACGCGGCGAAAGTAATCCTGGCCAATCGCGACATCCGCCGGATGGGTCACGTCGTTGAACGTCCTGGCCAGCAGCTCCTCTTCCGTATAGTCCAGCATCTGGCACAGTGCAGGGTTGACGCGCAAGAAGCGGCCATTCGTGCCCACCAGTGCTTTGCCGGTCGCCGCCGCCTGAAACGCCAGCCGGAACTGTTCTTCATTTTCACGCACTGCCTGTTCTGCGCGCTTGCGCTCAGTGGTGTCGCGGACGATCGTCAACACCAGCCCGGCGTCTGGACCGGATAAACGCGTTTCCGTAATCTCGACCGGCACGCGGTGGCCGTCACGATGCAGATCGAGCGCCTCGAAGGGCCGACCGTTGTGCCGGGCCAGCTCATCGGCCACCACCTTCCCCGATCGGCCCCGCACTTCCGGCGCCTGCAGATCGGACACGTGCAGCGCCAGCAATTCAGCGCGCGTATAACCCAGCAGATCAGCCGCGCGCTGATTGGCGTCGATGATCTCATCGCGCTCGTTTTCCAGCATGATCGCGTCGTTGGCCTGTTCAAACAGCGCGCGATAGCGCACTTCGCTGCGCCGCAGTTCAGCTTCCAACTGCTTGAGTTCGGTGACATCGCGCACCGTACCCACCAGCATGTAGCCGCGCGTAGTGGGCACGGGCACCGACTGTGTCTGAATGATACGCTGCGTGCCATCGGCGCGCTGGATGATCTGCTCCAGCATGCCGGGCACATCTGGCACTTTGCCTGAACTCAGCAGATTCAGCGTGAATTGCCTGGCAGTGGCCAGGTTAGCGGCTGTATTCCGACCCGGCGGCGCCAACCCCAACTGCACGTCCCAGATAGCGCGACCCACCGCGGCCTCGCGCGGCAGACCTGTAATGGCCGATTGTTTTCGATTCCATTCCAGCACGAAACCGCGCTCGTCGACGACGACGATGCCATCGTCCGAGTGATCGATGATCGTCTGGAGCAGCTCAACCTGAGCCAACTGAGGTTCGTCTGACATGGCGGAATGATTCGACCGACAGGTGGTTGATGTCAACCGCGTGGTTGATGTCAACTGCGCATTCGGGCAATGGCCCATTCATACAGTTGTTGATAGCCCAGCGCCGATCGCTGCCACGAAAAATCGGCGGCCATACCGTTGCGCTGAATGGCGCGCCACGCGGGCCGATCGACATTATAAATAAAGATGGATCGCTGCAAAGCCTGCCAGAAAGCGTCGCTGGAGTACGCGTTAAAAGTGAAGCCGGTCACGCCATCTTGCACCGTATCGGCCAGGCCGCCCGTGGCGCGCACCACCGGCACACTGCCGTAGCGCATCGCGATGAGCTGCCCCAGGCCGCACGGCTCAAAGCGCGAAGGCATGAGGAACATGTCGCTGCCGCCGTAGATCAACGGCGCGAGATCGGCGGCATAGGTGAGGAAGGCCGCGCTCCTGGTGCGATGATAGCCCGTCAGCTCCGCCAGCATCTGCTCGTATTCGGGCGCGCCCGTGCCCAGCACCACAAACTGCGCATCGCCGGCCTGGTTATTCAACAGCAGGTGCAGCACATGCCCGGTAATATCGAGGCCCTTTTGCCAGTCGAGCCGCGTGACCATGGCCACCAGCGGCACATCGTCGCGCTGCGGCAGACCGGCGCGCGCCTGCAAGGCGCGCTTGTTCTCAAGGCGATCGCCCAGCCGCTCGGCGCTGAAGGGTCGCGCCAGCTGCGGATCGGTCTGCGGATTCCAGTCGTCATAGTCCAGACCGTTGAGGATGCCATGCACATCGTAAGAGCGATGACGCAGCAGTCCATCCAGACCGGCTCCGCCGGCCGGAGTCATGATTTCGCGCGCATATGTGGGGCTGACCGTATTGACGAGCGTGGCATGATGGATGCCGCGCGCCATGAAATTGACTTCGTCGTAGCCTTCTTCGTTCAGCGAGTGCGTCACCAGCTGCAAGTAATCAAAGACGCCCCAGCGAGTGCGGCCCTGATGCGCCAGGTTGTGAATGGTAAAGACCGAGGGCGTGCCGCGCCAGTGGAGATCGACGCTGCCCGCCGTTGCTAGCCACGTCACCGCCGGGGCGGCGTGCCAGTCATGACCATGCACCACGTCCGGCCTGAAATTGAGCGCCAATGATAATTCCAGTGCCGCCCGGCTAAAGAAGGCAAAGCGATAGGCATCATCGCCGTAACCGTACACGCTGGGCCGGCCAAACATATTGCGCTCGGCGATGAAGTACACGGGCACATCCGTGCCGGGCAAGCGCCCTTCAAACACACCTACCGGAATCACACCGACGCCCGTCGGGACGCTGAGCTGGCCGGGCAGCGCGCGCAGTGAATATTTGCCACTATGGTAACCATCTTCGATTGCCTGATAGGCGGGCATGACCACGCGCACATCATGCCCCAGCATGCGCAGCGCTTTGGGCAGCGATGCGGCCACATCGCCCAGACCGCCGGTTTTGGCAAACGGTGCAACTTCAGCACTAATGGTCAGGATATTAAGCATGGGCTATACCTGTGATGCGCCACTGATTTGACGCCGGGGATACGCCTATTCTATCTCAAACTCACGCGATATGAAAATGAGATCATCGCTTTGGCTGACGCTCACCAACCGACTCAGTGCCGCAGTTAGAATTTGGTTTCAATTGCGGCGCACCAGGCAGCTATGACCGATCGGGGTTCTGGCAAGTCCGCGTCGGTCCGATTTGATCGACTGCACGCATTATGTGTGGACGGGTCTCGCTTGCGATGAGCATCACCAAATAGCATATACCAATATTCACTTTGCTTTCCAGGCAGATCACGGTATAATCAAATTATGGTAATAAACGTCTTTGCTAGTTGATTCTTTTCGAGATACGCCACACTAACCTGACAGAAGGAGACGACCATGCTCATCCACAACCCGATCAAGACTACCCCATTTGCAATAACGCTTATGTTGAACAACACGCTGGCCGCCGAACTGGTGAATGGCGACCCGGCAGATATGTGGCCGGGTGTGACCTTTGGCACCACGCCGTTGGAACAAGGCTACGCGCCCGTTTACTTTATCAAAGTCAAGGGGCGCGAGCGGAACGGTCAGACCTACACGTATGATTCGCTCATCGTGACCGAGTGGCGCATCAAGGGTGCGCAGGGTTTTGTCCAGCGGCTTGAAGCCGCCGACCTGGCCAATGTGATAACGCCCAAACAGTTGGGCATTATTGCCCGGTGGTTGATCGATCGCAATACGGCGGCCTGGGCGCGCGCCTCGAATGAAGTGCGCGATGCGCTGGGTCATTCGGAGCCGTTCCTGTCGGTGACCGAAGCTTCGCGGCAGGCGGGCATCCCGATCACGACTCTGGACTCGGCGGTTCGATCGCTGCCGCAGCGTGTACCCGCAGCACAAGACGAGCGCGGCCTGTATCGCGTGCGACTATCGGCTCTGAAGAAGTCGTTGCGCGTAGGGCGCGTTCGCTCACGCGAGGCCATCAAGGCCGGCCACCCCAAAGCCAAATAACTGACGCTGTGCACTTTCAAGAAAAGACCTGGCTTTGAATAAAGCCAGGTCTTTTTGCATGGAGTGACGTACCGTCCGTTAGCGTCGCAGCTCTTGCACAATGCGCTTCAAATTCAGGCTATTCATGGCCAACAACGTATCGGCGCGGAAGAAGCGCGCGGACAGAGCGATGAGTCCATATGTCGTGACGGCCAGCAAGACCAGACCGATCACCAGCTGCTCGATCGGCACCGGGCCGGCGGCCAGCCGCGTGATCATCGATGTGGGCGACGTCAGCGGGAACAGGCTGAAGATAATCGACATCGCTTCATTGGGCGATTGAATCAGCACGTTGCTCATCCACAACGGAATCATCAACGGCAGCATCACCAGAAACGTAAACTGTGTGCCTTCACGCGCCGATGGGGCCAGCGCCCCCAACGCCCCCAGCACCGAGGCGTACAACAGGTAGCCCAGCACAAAATACAGCAGCGCCCAGATCAGGAAACCGGCCGGCAGCGACACGCCCGATAGCGGATTGCTGCTCAGCATCAACAGACCGCCGCCCACCCAGATCGCCACCTGCAGCAGCGCCACCATGCCCAGCCCGACGATCTTGCCCAGCATCACGTCGCGCGGCCGCACGCTGAGCAGCAGCACTTCGATGGTGCGATTCTCTTTTTCCTTCGAGACGCTTTGCAGCATGAAACCGCCCGTCATCGTGATCACGAAGAAGAAGACAAACAGCGCGGCATAAGGCACGCCAAACGCGGCCAGATCATCTTTCTTCGCTACCGCCTCCGGCGCCAGACCATACTGCCCCGTCTCCGCCGTCGGATCGATCAGGGCGCGCGCCACCCGCGCGTCGCCGGTCAGATTCAATTGCAGGATATATTCGAAGAACTCGTTATTGTCCAGGCTATTGAACACGCTGAAGTTGCGGTCCACCACGATCAGCTTGCCGGTCTTCACATAGTCGGCGGGCACCAGATAATACTTGTTGATCTTGCCGTTGTTCAGCGCCGTTTGCGCTGCCGCTTCATCGGCGTAAGCGCGCAGCCGCACGCTCTTCCATGACGCGCCGGCCGGCATGTCGTCGGGCATAGTCTTGATGAGTCCCGCCAGATCCACGTAACCCACCGGCAGATTGGCTGCACCCGCCTCGCCAAACAACGGGCTTGATCCATCCTGCGCCACAGCGCTCTGTGATAGCGCCTGCGACCCCATGCTCAGCACAAAAATCGCCAGGGGCAGCAAAAACGTCGTGAGCCAGAACGATCGCCGGGCGAGTGTGGTCTTCATTTCATGCTTGATGATAATCCAGACGTTATGCATGAGACTGTCCTTACTGCGCCTGAGCGCGTATCGCTTGCAGCATGCC